>JAUVGM010000015.1 GCA_030593785.1 Gammaproteobacteria bacterium
TGGCATGAACATCATGGACGGCTTCCGTATTTCTGGCTTAGGTCAGTTAATCGAAGCTGGTATTGAATCTGACCGTCTTGTTGTTTTCGGCGATTAATTAAAGGGTCTCTATAATGTCTGATGCAAAGAAATTTATGTACATCAACCGTAAGGCACCCTACGGTACTATCTACGCTTGGGAATCCCTCGAAGTAGTACTAATTGGCGCAGCTTTCGATCAAGAAGTCAGTTTGGCTTTCGTTGATGACGGTGTTTATCAATTAATGAAAGGTCAGGACACTACAGAAGTTGGTATTAAGAACTTCTCTCCTACCTATGCTGCTTTAGGTGATTACGATGTAAACAAAATTTATATCGAAAAAGAATCATTGGAAGCACGCGGTTTAACTTTAGATGACCTTCAACATTTAGTCTGGGAAGACGAAGATGAAGATTGGGCTGAAAAAGATTCAATCCGTGTTGTAACTTCTGCTGAACTTGCTGAGATTTTTGAACAGCAAGATATCACGCTAAGTTTCTAAGCGAGGAATTGAAAATGTCTATATTACATACAGTAAACAAATCCACTTATGAACGCGACACGTTAGAAGCTTGCGTTCGTCTTGCAGCAAAAGGCGGTTCTGTTCTTTTGATTGAAGATGGCGTGTATAGCGCAATGAGCGGTGGTAACAAATCCAGCGTTATCGAAAATGCTAAAGATTTAAGCTTTTATGTTCTCGGTCCTGATATTAAGGCTCGTGGCTTAAGTGAAGATCGCTTAATCGACGGTGTTAAAGTTGTCGATTACAAAGGTTTTGTTGAGTTATCTGTTTCTAACGATTCAGTTACTGCTTGGCTTTAATATTTATAAACTAGGAGAATTATCATGGCTTCCATTGAAGTAGACGGTAAGAGTTTTGAAGTTGATGAAGAAGGTTATTTAGAAGATTTAACAACATGGGTTCCTGAAATAGCGGGTGTTATGGCTAAATTAGATGACGCAGAGTTAACTGACGCACACTGGGAAGTTATTAACTTCTTACGTGAGTACTATGAAGAATACCAAATCGCACCAGCAGTACGTGTACTGACTAAAGCGATTGGCAAAAAACTGGGTAAAGATAAAGGTAACAGCAAGTACTTGTACGAATTGTTCCCATATGGCCCAGGTAAGCAAGCTTGTAAATATGCAGGTCTGCCTAAGCCAACTGGTTGCGTATAATTACGCAAGCTAAGTAGTTTGTATTTAGAGGGGTTTTAACCCCTCTTCTTACAATAATAAGATTTATTTTTTTTGTTTTATTAAGAAAAGGAACGGTTAGATGTCGGCATCCGTAGTCTATGCGCTAGCATTTTATGCAGCCACCGCCATACTTATTATTGGTGTTGCACGTAAGATTGTGCAATACGCAAAAACACCTGCGCCATTGAAAATTCCAACAATGCCTGCACCTGTCACTCAGGCTGGGGTTGTTGTGCGCATGTTTACTGAAGTTGCTTTATTTAATAGCTTATTCAAATCTAATAAATGGAGTTGGATTTTTGGTTGGATGTTTCATTTCGCTTTATTACTCGCACTGTTCCGTCACCTGCGTTATGTCATTCCAGCAGATTCATTTTTAATGCCTCTTATTGGCCATGAAATTGTTCAAGCCTTCGGTAAGTATGCTGGTTTTGCAATGCTTGCTGGTTTAGGTGGTTTATTTGCGCGTCGCATTGTTGTTGACCGTGTACGCTATATTTCAAGTCCTTCTGACTATGCAATGTTGTTACTTATTATGGGTATCGCATTCACTGGTTTGATGATGTCATTTGTAAATCATACTGATATCGTTTTACTAAAAGAATTCATGCTTGGGTTGTTAGTTTTTAACATACAGCCTCTTCCTACTGACGTGGTACTGCTCGTTCATTTAGCACTCGTTATTATCTTAATGATTATTTTTCCGATTAGTAAATTGTTGCATGCACCCGGTGTATTCTTCAGTCCTACTCGTAACCAGGTAGATAATTCTCGAGAAAAACGTCATCTGGCGCCATGGGCGGCAGAGTTAGAAGCAGATCGTAAAGCTGGGGAATAAGAAAACCGTTAAGGTTCTTTGAGGATAATTAAAGTGGCAGATTTCGACGTACCAGAATTACAAGAATATTCAGTTGTTCCTAAATTAGAAGAAGGAACAATGGCGCACATCTCATCCTTTAAAGCAAAGCCGAAGTTTCAGGGGCCTTTAGGTTACCCTGATGAATTGGTTGATAACTGGGAAGAAAAAGTTATCACAAAGATGGATGAGTTACGCGGCAAGTATCGTGGCTTCCAGGTATTTTTAGACAGTTGTGTTAAATGTGGCGCTTGTACTGATAAGTGTCATTACTATTTAGGAACAAAAGATCCTAAGAACATGCCTGTTGCACGACAAGATCTGTTACGTAAGGTTTATCGTCGTTACAGCACATTCGCCGGTAAATTCTTTGGTGCATTAGGTATTCCAGGGTTTGTTGGCGCAGCTGATTTAAACAAAGAAGTTTTAGATGACTGGTATACATACTTCCACCAGTGTTCACAGTGTCGTCGCTGTTCTGTTTATTGCCCTTACGGTATTGATACAGCCGAAATCTCAATGGCCGCTCGTGAAATTATGTCTTCTGTTGGTGTTAGTCAAAAATACTGTAATGAAATTATTGGTAAGGCTCAAACCATTGGTAATAACCTTGGTCTACCAGAAAAAGCTCTTATTGATACTTTAGAAGGTCTTGAAGAAGAAGTTGAAGAAGATACCGGTGTTGCAGTTAAATTCCCGCTCGATCAAAAAGGCGCGGATATTTTATTAATTACACCGTCTGCTGATTTCTTCGCAGAACCTCATGTTGATGGTTTAATTGGTTACGCAAAAGTTTTCCATGAAGCAGGCGCAAGCTGGACGATGAGTTCACATGCTTCAGAAGCAGCAAACTTTGGTATGTTCATTGGTTCATACGAAAACATGCGTACACTTTCTTTACGTATTCGTAAAGCAGCGATTGATTTAGGTGTTAAACGTATTGTGTTTGGTGAGTGTGGTCATGCATGGCGTGTTGCATACAGCTTCTTACATACGTTAGCGGGTCCATTTGATTTTCTTGACCAAAACTACCCTATTCCACAACACATATGTGAATACACAAATGACTTGATCGAAAATGACGAACTCAAATTTGATAAGTCTGAAAACGATCATATGACCGTAACCTTCCACGATTCTTGTAACGTGGCACGTGCTTCACGCATGGGTGATAAGCCAGGTGGTCAAATGGAAATTCCTCGCGCAGTCATTAAGGCCGTATGTAACAACTATGTTGACATGGCAGAAGACACCATTGGTGAAGCAACTTTCTGTTGTGGCGGTGGTGGTGGTCTGTTAACGGACGACTTAATGGAAATACGTGTTAAAGGCGCGCAACCACGTATGGAAGCTTATAAATCTGTCGTTGATAACGGTGGTGTAACTCACCTAGCGGCTATCTGCGCAATTTGTAAGGCACAATTTAGCAAAATTTTACCAAAGTACGGTTATGGTATGACCGACATTGTTAGTGTTCATCAACTAGTAAGTGATGCAATTATCCTTACTGGCTCTGAAGACGATACTAGCGAAGATAGCGATACTAACGAATCAGAATAATTTGTAATCCTAACCGGATTCCATCAGGAGAATAAACATGGCTACATCCCGTGATGATATAAACCAAAAACTAACCTTCCGTATGTTTGAAGACGGAGAAGCAGTAAGAACAGGCGACTGGGCGAAGCAAATCTTTAAAGAAGATACTTCACACAAGTGTCCAACTTACGTAAACCGTACTCCACCTTGTCAGGGTTCATGCCCTTCAGGTGAAGATATTCGTGGTTGGTTAGATATCGTACGTGGTATCGAAAAGCCAGACGGCGACACTAGCATGCAAGAATATGCATTCCGTCGTTCTACGGCTGCGAATCCATTCCCTTCTGTTATGGGTCGTGTATGTCCTGCTCCTTGTCAAGACGGTTGTAACCGTAACCAAGTTGAAGATTTCGTTGGTATCAACGCAGTTGAGCAATTTATTGGTGACTCAGCTTTAGAAATGAAATTAAAGTTCACTTCTGGCGCAGACACAGGAAAGAAAATTGCGATTATCGGTGGTGGTCCAGCTGGTTTAGCTGCTGCTTACCAAGCTCGTCTTAAAGGTCACGCAGTAACATTGTTTGATAACCATAAGACTCTTGGCGGCATGATGAAATATGGTATCCCTGGCTACCGTACTCCACGTGACGTTCTTGATGGTGAAATCAATCGTATTATCGACATGGGTGTTGACGTTAAGATGGACACTTGGGTTGGTAAAGACATCACTGTTGAACAGCTCGAAAAAGATTATGACGCAATTATGTGGGCTATCGGTGCTCAAGCAGGTCGTCAACTTCCTATTCCTGGTGCAGATGAAGCTGCAAACGTATTAACAGGTGTAGATTTCCTTGAAGCATTTAACGATGGTCGTTTACAACTTGTTACTGAGAAAGTTGTTGTAATCGGTGGTGGTGATACTTCTATCGATGTGGCATCCGTTGCTCGTCGTTTAGGTCACATTACTGAAATGAACGAAAGCGACCGCCCAGAAACCATCATTTTAGGTCAAACTGCACATGACGTTGCTTCTTCAGCTGTTCGTCAAGGCGCAGAAGTTATGTTGTTATCTCGTTCTTCAATTGAAAACATGCCTGCAGCACAACATGAAATTGATGATGCAGAACGTGAAGGTGTAACCATCGTTGGTTGTGTTAGCCCAGTTGAAGTTATTACTGATAAAGATGGCCGCGCGACTGCATTAAAAGTTGCAAAACTAGAAGATGATGGCAAAACAGTTATCGAAGGTTCAGAATATGAAATCAAACTTGACCTATTAGTATCTGCTATCGGCCAAGGTGGTAAGTTCGACGGTTTCGACGACATGGCAAATGATCGTGGTTTAATCGATGCAGATGCACATTATCAGGTACCTGGTAAAGAAGGTCACTTCGTATGTGGTGATATCGTTCGACCTCACCTTTTAACAACTGCGATTGGTCAAGCATCTATTGCTGTTGAAAGTATTGAGCATTATTTTGCTAAAGAAGAAATGGGCAAACGTCCTAAAGTAGATAAGCACTTCTTCAACTTGTTAAACAAGTTAAAAGAAGCTGGTTTATCTCCTGAAGATTATGGCCATGGTACTGTTGAAGCGACTGATACTGAAAACTTCTCTATTCATAACTATGAAGATCGTTCAGCACACGAAATCATTACATCTGATGATTTGTTCCTTGGACATTTTGAATATACTGCGCGTCATGTACGTTCTGAAGAGGTTCCGGATTCTGATCAGGTATTAGGTCACTTCCAGGAACGTATGAAAGGTCTTTCTCAGGAAGAAGCAACTGAAGAAGCTGATCGTTGCATGAGCTGTGGTATGTGTTTCGAGTGTGATAACTGTGTTATCTACTGTCCACAAGATGCTGTTTATCGTGTACCTAAGAAAGACGCTACTATGGGTCGTTATGTTGCAACTGATTATTCTAAATGTATTGGTTGTCACATCTGTGCTGATGTTTGCCCAACGGGTTACATCGACATGGCAATGGGCGACGCTTAATTTAGAATAAACTGAAATAAGAATAACTGAGGATTGCTGTAAATGATGTCAATTAGACAGTTTGCAAAACATCTCGTCGTATTGGTGGGGCTAACTGCCCTGCCAATGTTATCGAATGCTGGAGAATTAGGCCCTGTTCCACCTAAGGCTAAAGCTAATGCATCTGATACGACAAAGTGTGTTGAGCCCATTGGTGAAATGCGTAAAAACCATATGGAGTTTTTACTACATAAACGTGATGAAACAATGCGAGAAGGTGTGCGTACTAAACAGCACAGTCTTACCGAATGTATTGCTTGCCATGTAACACCAAATGATAAAGGTGAATATGCTCGCTTTGGTGATGACGAACATTTCTGCAGTAGCTGTCACAACTATGCTGCGGTTAATGTAGATTGTTTTGATTGCCATTCAGACTTACCTGAAGATGCTTCAAATAAACTTCGTTCATCAAAAAATCCTCATCAAAATATGACTGAAGGAGGCAAAAAGTAATGTCTAATTCAGAACAAACAAATAATTATCGTCGCAAATTCTTAGCTCAATCTGCCGCAGTTGCAGGTTTAGCTATTGCGCCGGGAATCATTTTAAACCAGGTTGCTCATACAAAAGCAGATGCAGATAAAGTCACTGATGCAACACGTTGGGGTATGTTAATTGACACCAACAAATGTAACAAAGGTTGTACTGACTGTGTCACAGCATGTAAGACTGAAAATGCCTGGGGAATGGGTGAAACTCATTCTAGCAAAGAACAACAAGCACAATGGATTCGTAAAGTAACTATCACTGATAAACAAACAGGTCATGTTCAGTCATTACCTTTAATGTGTCAGCACTGTGAAACTGCACCTTGTGTCGATGTTTGCCCAACGGGCGCATCAATGAAACGTGCAGACGGTATCGTACAAGTTGATAAACATATTTGTATCGGTTGTCGTTATTGCATGATGGCTTGCCCATACAAAGCACGTTCATTTGTTCATGAAAAAATTGAATTACAAAAACCAACTGCTCCTCGTGGCATTGGTACTGTAGAAAGTTGCAACATGTGTGCTCATCGTGTTGATAAAGGCGAGAACCCTGCTTGTGTTGAAGCGTGTAGTAAAGCGGAACACGGCGCGATGATTTTCGGTGACTTGAAAGATGCTAATAGTGCAATTTCAATAGAATTGAAAAAACATGGTGGCGAACAAATACGTGCGGATCTCGGTTTAAATACCGGTGTACGTTATCAAGGCCTGTAATAATATATACCTATTAAAAAATTGGTAAGAGAAGCTTCATATGAAAAAAGCAGTTTTCAAACAAATTGACGGTAATAGTATTAACTATTGGATGTTACTTGCCCTTCTTGGCAGTTTTGCTCTCGCAGCTGTTGGTGCACACTTTTATATGGAACATGGCGGTCATTATGTGACTGGCATGAACAACCAAATCGTATGGGGTTTACCACACGTATTTGCTGTATTCCTTATTGTTGCAGCATCTGGAGCACTAAATGTCGCTTCAATCTCATCCGTGTTTAACAAAACTGCTTATAAACCATTAGCACCGCTTTCAACTCTTGTTGCCATTGCGTTATTGTCTGGTGGTTTAATGGTTCTGGTTCTTGATTTAGGTCGTCCAGATCGTTTAATCGTTGCGATGACGATTTATAACTTCAAATCCATTTTTGCCTGGAACATGATTTTCTACAATGGGTTCTTCCTCATTGTTGGTGTTTACGCATGGACAATGTTACAGCGTAACTTGAACCAATACAGTCGTATCGCAGGTTTCACTGCTTTCATCTGGCGTTTAGCATTAACAACAGGAACCGGTTCAATCTTTGGTTTCCTTGTTGCTCGCCAGGCTTATGACGCTGCAATCATGGGACCTATGTTTGTTGTTATGTCATTTTCATTTGGTTTAGCTATTTTCTTATTAATCGTGATGGCAACATATAAATGGACAGATCGCCCTCTCGGTGATGCAACATTTAATCGCTTAAAAAATCTTCTTGGTGTATTTGTTGCTGGTGTACTTTACTTTGTTGTTGCACAACACTTAACAAATTTATACGCTACAGAACATCATGGTGTAGAAGCCTTTATTCTTAGAGATGGCGGAATTTATACTCAGCTATTCTGGTATGGCCAAATTATTATGGGCGGCTTGATTCCATTAGCACTTATCTATCACCCAACTACTGGCAAATCTCGTACAGCAATTTCAATTGCTTCGATATTAATTGTTCTTGGTGGGCTTATTCAAATGTATGTCATCATCATTGGTGGTCAGGCATACCCATTAGAATTATTCCCAGGTAAAGAAGTTTCAAGCTCTTTCTTCGACGGAGTAGTTAATTCATATAGTCCTACTTTAGCAGAAGCTCTTTTAGGTATTGGTGGCTTTGCTGTGACACTCTTCATGGTTGCCTTTGCTGTTAAAATTATGAAATTTTTACCTGAGTCTTTAGCTGACGAAGCTGTCGATCCACATCACACTAAGTAATAAATAATATTAATCTCTCGTTGAAAGAGGTCAAATCGCTCACACGATTTGCCCTCTTTTTTAACGTTAGGGAGGCCTAAAATGCAGCGACTCCTTATCTCTGCAGCACACAAATCATCAGGCAAAACGACGCTGACTATCGGCTTATGTGCAGCGCTACATGCCCGTGGTTTACGTGTACAGTCTTATAAAAAGGGTCCCGACTACATTGATCCAATGTGGTTATCCAGAGCCTCACATCGTGATTGTCATAATCTTGATTTCCAAACCATGTCAGACGATGAAATGCTGGCAACTATTGTTCATTATTCAAAAGATAGTGACATCACAATAATAGAAGGAAATAAGGGGCTATTTGATGGTGTTGCTATTGATGGCAGTAATAGCAATGCAGCAGTCGCCGAGCTGACAAAAACTCCCGTCATTTTAGTTATAGATACACTTGGAATGACACGCGGTATTGCTCCCCTGCTTCTTGGATATCAAGCATTCAAAAAAGAAATAATTATTGCAGGCGTTATTTTAAATAAAGTGGGTGGCCCACGTCATGAGCAAAAATTACGAGATGTGATTGATCAATATACAGATATTCCTGTAATTGGTGCAGTACCTCGTTTAGACGAACTCAATATTACCGAAAGGCATCTTGGCCTTATCCCCAGTAATGAAGCAACAAATACAAATGAAGTTATTTCAAAAATCGCTCAAATTATAGAAAAGCATGTTGATCTTGATTTACTCATTAAAATTTCATCATTAGCTGAAGCTTTACCTCAAACTAACTTCAATGTATCAAATAACAAAAAACCAATAACACTAAAAGTTGGAATTGCACGTGATGCTGCATTTGGCTTTTACTATCCAGGCGATCTAATTGCCTTTCGTGCGGAAGGCGTAGAGCTTATTGAATTTGATACGCTAAAAGATAAGAACTTACCTGATGTTGATGCTTTATTTATCGGTGGAGGTTTTCCAGAAAGCTGGATGAATGAACTTGAAGCAAACGTAAGTTTACGTCAACAAATTAAAGATAGCATTGAATCAGGGCTTCCAGTATATGCTGAATGTGGTGGATTAATGTACCTGTCTAAAAGCATCAGTTGGGAAGGAAAACAATCTCAAATGGTTGGAGCAATTGATTCCGATATAGTAATGAATAAAAGACCTCAAGGCCGTGGATATGTCTCATTAAAACAGACAAAAAACGCACTTTGGCCAAATAAAATGCCAGATAATGCTAATATTGAAATTCCAGCACACGAGTTTCATTATTCTGGATTTAAAAATCCTGCTGAACTGGATTCAAATGAAGAAATAAAATTTGCCTATGAGATGAAACGAGGTAGCGGCATTACCGGCAATCACGATGGTCTAATCTATAAGAATTTAGTTGCCAACTACGCACATTTACGTGATACAAGCCGATATCACTGGGTTTCAAGTTTTGTTGAATTCATTCGACAGGTTAAATCATAATTTGTTATAATTGACTAAATTACTAGGTCTTTAAGAGATAGCAAGTTTTAATAAACAAAATTATTTGGAGTTATCATGATTACAGTTTCAAAATCCGCTGCAGAACAAATTTTAGATTCTAGCAAACAAGGTGATTCAGCAAGTCTAAAATTACGCCTTGCTGCCACACAAAAAGATGATGGCAGTATTGAATATGTAATGGGCTTTGAAGAGCGTGATTTAGATGATGACATCTTTTTTGATAGTGAAGGTGTTAAAATTGTTGTTTCTGCGAGCTGTTATGAATTATTAAAAAATACAGAACTTGATTATGTTAAGCTGGATGATGTTGAAGAAATGCAGTTCATATTCAAAAATCCTAATGATCCAAATTACAAATCAGTTGAGTCAGGTACAGAACACCACTTCTAAATGTACAAATGATATCTCATGACTGCTGACGCACAAAAGCAAACTAAAAATAACATTATTGTAGATAGCGGATCGTCTTCTTTATGGAAGAGTCCGCTTTGTACAACGGTTTATGGATTAGGTTTTGTTGTTTCACTTTTAACGTTATCTGGAATATTATCAATTTCATTTCAACATGTTGCCTTTTATTATATAACCCCCATCCTTTTTGTTGTTGCGATTTATCTTATTATTGTTTTATTTAAACAAGTTCGTAGTAATTTTATTACTCCTCTTAATAATCTCCGTAACTGGTCTGAGGAAATGCTTGAAGATAATCATTCCGCACGAATATCTGTTAAACAACAAAGTGATTTTACTAACATATTTAAAGGAATTAATGTTTTAAGTGATCGTCTGGAGACTTTAACGCTCGATATGCAAAGCCAGGTAAGAAAACAGACTAAACATATTGAACGAAAAACTCACTCACTCGAAGTTATTTATGATGTTGCTGCAAGTATAAATATATCTCGTGACCTTGATGATCTACTTACTCGCTTTCTGTTTACTTTAAAAGATGTGGTTCATGCTCGCGCAGCAGTTGTACGATTATTAACTGATGACAATCAAATGAGATTAGTGGCAAGCATCGGTCTTGATGACGATCTTATGGAAAGAGAACAAACTATACCATCTAATGAATGTTTATGCGGTATAGCTTATAAAGACGGTGATGTTCATTTTCAGGACAACGTACAAAAATGTAATAAAATTATTGGCCGGGAATTCTTTGATGATGATGATAATGACATCGGCATGATCGCTGTACCACTTCAATACCGTGGTAATACTTTAGGCGTTTATAATCTATTTGTTAACAATCGAGAATTTCATAATCAGGAAGAAATTGAAGATCTATTAACAACTATCGGACGTCATTTAGGTATGGCAATCGATAAAGCACGTTCAGAAGACGAAGCACATCGTTTATCTCTGATGGAAGAACGTAATCGTCTTGCTCATGAACTTCACGATTCCCTGGCTCAAACATTGGCCAGTTTACGTTTTCAGGTTCGTGTATTAGATGAAACATTGCGCGGCGGTCAGGAACCTGACGTTTGGCATGAGTTAGAAAAAATTGAAAATAATATTGATGAAGCTTATTCAGAATTACGTGAGCTTATTACTCACTTTCGTGCGCCAATTGATAAACGTGGTTTAATACCCGCGGTTGAACATCTTATAGAACGTTTCCAATATCAAACTGATATATCTATATTTTTGCAAAAAGAATGGAATGTATTACATTTGCCAGCAAGTATTGAAGTTCAGGCACTTCGTATTATTCAGGAATCATTGAATAATATTCGCAAACACAGTCAAGCCCACACTGTACGCGTAATATTACGTAGTGACACTCAAGGAGACTGCAGCATATTAATTGAAGATGATGGTGTTGGTATAAAAAATGTGCCAGCTGCAGATATTACCTTAGATGATCACCTCGGATTGAGTATTATGCATGAACGCGCAAAGCGAATTGGTGGCACCATTAAAATTGAAAGTGAACCCAATGAAGGAACTCGAGTATTACTTCAATTTGGACACTCTGAGCTTCCATCACAAAAAGATAATAGAAAACCTATTCTTGTTTCTCCACCAACACCGAACTTATTACCATGACTAATAATTTACGTACTTTACTTATTGACGATCACACCCTCTTCCGTGTTGGTCTTGAAGGTTTGTTAGCTAGCCGAGGTATTGAAATTGTTGCATCTGTTGGCAGTGGTCATGATGCGCAACGACTTGTTGATGAATTAAATCCGGATATTATATTGCTTGATATGAGAATGCCGGGTATTAATGGTTTAGAAGTATTAACTATGCTTCGTGAAAAAAATGAATCCTTACCCATAGTAATGCTGACCACCAGCACTGAAGAAAACGATCTATTAAGATCACTACGTTCAGGAGCTCAGGGATATCTTTTAAAAGACATGGAGCCTGATGAACTTGTATTAGCATTACGTGAAATTGTCGCAGGTAAAACAGTTGTTGCTCCTGATCTTGCACCTATACTGGCAAAAGCGGTGCAAGGAAAAACGACTGATAAAGAAGAGAAAGACGATAGCCCTTTCTCAACGCTTACCCCAAGAGAAACAGAAATTCTTGGTTTACTGGCAGAAGGACAAAGTAATAAAGCTATCGCCAGAAATCTTGGCATATCTGACGGCACAGTTAAGTTACACGTAAAAGCTATTTTACGTAAATTAAGCGTTCATTCTCGAGTTGAAGCGGCTGTTATGGCAGTTCAACGCGGATTCAATAAGACAAACTAAATACTATGAAAAAATTTAATGATCTTGTCGCAGAAAGCGCAAAAAATGTTACTGAAATCTTTCCCTGGGATCTGGAAGAAAGGCTGACTGAAAACCCTTCTCTTCTCTTATTAGATATCCGGGAACCATATGAATACGATGCAATGCATATCAAGAATTCTCTTAATGTTCCTCGAGGTGTACTAGAAACTGCCTGCGAGTGGGATTACGAAGAAACTGTAGCTGATTTAGTAAATTCAAGAGATAAAGAAGTTGTTGTTGCTTGTCGTTCCGGCAACAGAAGTATTTTTGTATGTGAAGTTATGCAAAAACTTGGATACAGTAATGTTGTTTCACTTAAGACTGGGTTACGTGGCTGGAGTGATTATGAACAGGCTTTATACAATAAAAATAATGAAGAAGTAGATGAAGATACAGCAATAGATTATTTCACTGCAAGTATTCGTGAAGACCAAATGTCGCCTAAGTAAGATTTTATGTAGGTCAGACTTCAGTCTGATGCCAAGTTAACGTAAATGAACATAGTATCTTATAATAATATTTAAATAATTACCTGGTAGGAATAAATGTTATTGCGTCAGACTGAAGTCTGACCTACGCTATTTTATTCGTACCGCTTACGTTCGCTGCGTTTTCCTTTAGAGCTGGCCTGCTGCACAATAACACCTTCTAATGCTTCAAATGCGACTTCTCTTTTTTCATGCATATAAGCTTCATTCAAAGGCGCGATAAAATACTTTTCATCTTCAATCAATAACTGTCGGAAGATATAACCATTCTCAACTGATGCCATAACATAACATTCATGTTTTATTGTTGCGGAAGTATCAATAATAATAATACAGTCTTTCATGAATTCAGGTTCCATGCTGTCATCAAGAACTTGTAAAGCAAAAGGCTCGCTACCCGAGCAACTGCTTTCCATCATTTCTTTATGGATATCTGGAACAAATTCGACTTTTGCAATTTTTGACTGACTCATTCTAAACCTCTATCAAATTGAGACACGTATTATAGTGTTTTTTATGCTCAAACAATATAATTTATGATGATATTTATTCATGATATAGCCCTAACGGTAATGGGGCTAAGACTCATTTCCGTCTAATTCCTGTAGCTGTAATGCCCACATATCAGCATATATGCCAGATTTAGATAATAATTCAGCGTGTGTGCCTTGCTCAACAATTCTTCCTTTATCCATTACTAAAATCTGATCTGAATCAGTAATAGTGGAAAGACGATGAGCGATGACTAAAGTTGTATGTGTCTGAGCAACAGAACTTAGTGCTTCTAGAATCACTTTTTCAGATTTAGAATCCAGTGAAGATGTTGCTTCATCAAAAATAAGGATTGGTGAACCTTTTAAGATCACACGGACAATTGCCAGCCGTTGTTTTTCACCACCAGATAATTTTAATCCACGTTCACCAACTGCGGTATCATAACCTTCAGGCAGACTTTCTATAAATTCATGTATGTTTGCTAGTTTAGCTGCACGAATTATTTCTTCTTTTGTTGCACCCGCTTTTGCGTATTCAATGTTATAAAGAATTGTCTCATTAAATAAAACGGTGTCTTGAGGAACAATACCAATAGATTTACGTAAACTTTCCTGTGTTACTTTTGAGATATCTTGCTTATCATAAAGAATACGGCCATTGTCGACATCATAAAAACGAAAGAGTAAACGTGCCAGTGTTGATTTACCTGAACCGGAATGCCCTACTATTGCCATCTTCTGACCGGGTTTTATCGTGAAAGAAATATCATGTAATATTTTTCTATCTTCGTTGTATGAAAAATCGACATGTTCAAAACATATCTCACCTTGCTCGTGTTTTAAATCTTTAGCATCCTTCTTATCTTTAATCTCGTATTCTTTATCCAGAAGTTTAAATACCATATCCATATCGGCTAAGGTATATTTCAACATCCGATATATAATGCCTAAAAAGCTAAGTGGCATAAAAAGCTGTAACATCATGGTGTTGATAAGAACAAGGTCACCTAAGGTCATTCTGCCATCAATAACACCCTGTCCCGCATAAATCATAATAAACGTTAAACCTACGGCAATGATTGCACCCTGGCCAAAGTTTAAAATAGACATAGATGTCTGACTCTTTACAGCAGAGTTTTCCCATTCTGATAAAGTTGAATCATAACGTTGAAGTTCAAAGCGATCATTATTGAAATACTTAACTGTTTCAAAATTAATTAAACTATCAACAGCTTGACCATTTGCGGTTGAGTCAAGTTCATTCATTTTATGTCTGTAATGCATTCGCCATTCTGTTACCACTAATGTAAAGGTAATATAAATGGCAACAGTAGAAAAAGTAATTAAAGTAAATTTTGCTTCATAACGCCCCAACAGAATAAATGCAACTAAAATAAACTCCGCAAACGTAGGAACAATATTAAATACCATGTAATTTAATATCTGGCTAATACTGTTTGTACCTCGTTCCAAATCACGAACAACATTGCCTGTTCGCCTTTCAAGATGATAACGTAATGAGAGTTTATGCAGATGTTTTAATACTTTATTTGAAAGCTGGCGCATCGCATGATAACGAACGCGTGCAAAAACTGCGTCTCGCACTTCGTTAAATAATGAGCCCGATAAACGAAGCACACCATAAATTAAAAATAAACTAATAGGAATGATGACAGCACTTTTATCTACCTTATCTAATATATCAATAATCTCTTTAAATATAAGAGGAATACCAACAATAGCGACCTTAGATAAAATAAGGCTTAATAATGCAATTAATACACGACCTTTATATTCCCATATATAAGGGAATATTCGCTTTAGATTACGGATGTCCTGACGGTTACCTTCAGGGGCACTGGTGTAACGGGACTGGAGCATGTCTTTCCTCAAGCTTGAAATTCAC
>JAUVGM010000154.1 GCA_030593785.1 Gammaproteobacteria bacterium
GGAAGTTTAAATAACGAGGTGTGTTTCCTAGGCGAGAAGAAATGTTGATTTCATTAAAACTGATTTCAGCAACATCAAGTTCATTAAAACCAACAAGACCATCTTGTTTATAATAAAGCGAGACATCTTTTTTATCCGATGTCTCGCCATTAAAGTAGTTGCCTTTAATCATTATTTAGAAACCAAGATCCATATCAAACATTTCACCCATCTCTTCACCAAGAGCAGACTGATGATCCGCTTGTACCGTTGTAAACTGACTTAAATCGCCTGCAACATCCACCGAGGTAACCGAAGCACGGTATCTTGCAGTACGAATCTTGGCCCATGGCATAAGTAAACCGAAGGTTAATAACATGCCCAGTGTATTGGTGAAATACAAATACATCATATAGCTGGTTTTAAGTTCTGATTTTGTTTTATGCCCGGCGATATCAATATTGTTGTATAACAAATTAGTACGTTTCGTTGCCATATAAGCAAACATCCATAAATAAAAAGGCACGATAACAATAAACATCAAAATAGGCATCAACTGCATTACTTTGGATGAGTCAGCTGTATCAGAATTAAATAAAGCCGTCATACCTGCAACACCTAAGCCAATAAGAGCAGAAAAAGCAATTAACCATAAGATCATTTTTAGATAAAGCCAATAATAGTTTTTCGTTGTTGCGGAAAAAGAAAAACCGGCATCACCGTACTTTGCATGCTTTACTTTAAAATTTGTAATCATGTATTCCCACCAGGGAGCCATTAACATGATCAACCCTAATAAAACAAAAACAAATATTGGAAATTCAGGTTGCACACCCGCGTTGGCTGCTAGTGAATCCTGAAACTGATTAATCACAAAAATATAAGAACTCATAACAACAACAGGAATAGCAAATATTTTATATACACTGGGAAAATTTTTATCAAAATTAAAGCGAACATTTCTGTAAACCGAATTTTTTAATCTAAATGCCATCGACATTACCAAAAAGGCCGGCACTAACAACATAAGAACAAAAAATGCGCCTGCACCAATAATTGGACTCACATTTGAGGCGGCAAAATAAATAACAAACACAATAAATGCAATGATTCGTCCTTTCAGAATTTGTTTTGGATTTGCGGTATATCGAAATGACGTACCATCAAGCAATGTATTGCCATAAAAATACTGATTTGTTCTTACTTTAGCCCAGGCAGAATAAATACCCAGCGTTAGAATTGTTAACGCGACATTGACTATCCATATAGCAAAAAACTCACCTGCTTTACCGGTAAATTCAAATGGTTTGTTAATTATATTAGTTCCGTTTTCTGTGTTCGTACTTTCCATAACTACCCCTTTTTTCCTTTTACGTTTTTATAATTTTTTTAAGTGATGCAGTCTAGTGACGACCACCTGTGCGTCGTGGGGGGTGCATCATCATATCTTTTTATTGGCGGCCCATAAACAAGATTTTTAAATGGCCATAAAATCCATGAACGCGGTATCGTTTTAGGTGAAACTTTAAATAATAAATGTAAAACATAGGCTGCTCCAACAACAGGAACAAGCCAAACAATTAATGTCTGAACTATTTTTTGATACCGAGTCAAACTTTTGTCGTAATAAATAACAATTAAAGCCAATATATTAAAATAAATATAATAAGCAAAGAGTACCCATAAGAAGATTACTACTGCATCCAACAAATTTTATCCCTCTAAATTAATGCGCCTCATCCCAGTTATTACCAATACCTACATCAACAACCAAAGGTACGGATAACTCAGCGGCTTGTTCCATTTTATTTGTTATCAATTTTATTACATCATCAACTTGCGATTCTTTTATTTCAAATATTAATTCATCATGCACCTGCATGATCATACGCATATCAAATTTACCCGTTTGGATGTCTTTATCCAGGCTAATCATTGCACGTTTAATAATATCTGCCGCAGTACCTTGCATAGGTGCATTTATCGCGGTGCGTTCTGCATACTGCCTGCGCATACCATTTTTGGCATTAATCTCATGTAAATATAAACGTCGACCAAAAACCGTTTCGACATAACCATCTTCCTTGGCTTTTTCTTTTGTTTGTTCCATATAATCTTTAACGCCGGGATAACGTTTAAAATAAAGATCAACATATTCCTGTGCTTCCGGTCGAGTGATGTCTAATTGCTTCGCTAAACCAAAGGCAGACATGCCATAAATTAAACCAAAGTTAATCGCTTTAGCCGAACGACGCTGGTCTTTTGTCACTTCATCAGCACTCACTCCAAAGACTTCCGCTGCCGTTGCACTGTGCACATCTAAACCTTTAGAGAATGCATCCAGTAATCCTTTATCACCTGATAAATGCGCCATAATGCGTAATTCAATTTGCGAATAATCCGCTGCAACCAATTTATAACCCGGTGTCGCTACAAAAGCCTGTCGAATACGTCGCCCCTCTTCTGTTCGAACCGGGATATTTTGTAAATTTGGATCAGAAGAAGATAATCGACCTGTTGCCGCAACAGCCTGATGATAGGATGTATGTACCCGACCTGTAGTTGGCTCAACCTGTTGTGGTAATTTATCAGTATAGGTTGATTTCAGCTTACTTAAACTACGATATTCTAAAATCAACTTTGGTAAGGGATAGTCGTGTGCAAGCTCTTGCAATACACCCTCTGCCGTTGATGGCTGCCCTTTTGGCGTTTTCGAAATAATCGGCAACTCTAACTTTTCAAATAAAATCACCTGTAACTGCTTTGGTGAACCAATATTAAATTCTTCACCCGCAATTTCATAAACGCCTAACTCAAGCTCTTTTAAGCGCTGAGTCAGTTGTTTGCTTTGTTTGGCCAGCATAATGACATCAAGCAAAACACCATTACGTTCCATACGAGATAGTACAGGCAACAAAGGTAATTCCAATTCCTGATAGATATGTTGTAGTGATTTTATTTCTTCTAACTGTGGCCATAAAACATTATGTAAACGTAACGTAATGTCTGCATCTTCTGCTGCATAAGGCGCTGCCGTTTCTACTTCAACCTGATTAAAGGTAATTTGCTTGGCACCTTTACCCGCAACGTCTTCATAATGAATGGTACTGTAACTTAAGTGTCTAACCGCTAAGTCATCCATGTTGTGTCGCAATGTACTATCAAGCACGTATGAAGCAAGCATAGTATCGTGCTGTATACCTTGCATATGAATGTCATAGTTACCTAACACATTCATATCATATTTTAAATTTTGTCCTAACTTACAAACTTTTTCATCTTCTAATAATGGTTTAAATTTTTCTAAAACCATTGCACGATCAAGTTGCTTTGGTGCACCTAAATAATCATGCCCTACCGGCACATACGCAGCTTCACCTTCTTTAACAGAAAAAGATAAGCCAACAATTTCCGCTTGCATATAAGCCAGACTGGTTGTTTCCAAATCAAAACTAAAACAATCTGCCTTTTTTAGTTTCTTTAACCACTTATCTAATTCTTTCTCAGTAAAAACAGTTTCATATTTTGCAGTTATTTCTTTGACTACAGCAGGGACTTTATTTGTTGCTGTTGAATTGTTGCTGGTAATGCTACCACCTGCATTTGCTTCAGCAAGCCATGTTTTAAATTCGAAATGACCGAATAGCTCACTTAACTTTCCATTGTCTGGTTTTTGCCGTTTTAATGTTTCCGGGTTCTCTTCTAATTCAACATCACATTTAATGGTCACCAGATCACGAGAAAGTGGTAGCTCACTCATGAAGTTACGTAAGTTTTCACCTACCTTACCTTTTATTTCTTCAGCATTTTGCATGACGCCATCAAGCGAGTCATAAAGCCCTAACCATTTAACTGCTGTTTTTGGTCCAACCTTCGGCACACCGGGTACGTTATCAACGGTGTCTCCAATAAGTGCGAGGTAATCAATAATACGTTCCGGTGGAACACCAAACTTTTCTTTTACTCCTTCGATACCCATATGAACGTCGGTCATGGTATTAACCAGGCTGACATGTTTATTCACCAACTGCGCCATGTCTTTATCGCCCGTTGATATGATCGTATCAATTCCCAATGCCGCCGCCTGTTCCGATAAGGTACCAATAACATCATCCGCTTCAACACCCGAAACACAAATCAGCGGCAACCCCATTGCTTTAATAATTTCATGTATTGGTTCTATTTGCTGACGTAAATCATCCGGCATCGGTGGACGATTCGCTTTATATTCTTTGTACATATCATTACGAAATGTTTTTCCCTTCGCATCAAAGACAACCGCAAGATGCTCAGGGTCATAATCTTTTAATAAACGGCGCATCATATTAATTACGCCGTAAATTGTTCCTGTTGGTTCGCGTTTGGAATTACTCATATCGGGCATGGCATGATAGGCGCGGAATAAATACGATGAACCATCGACCAGAACGAAGGGTTTATTAGATTTTTTTGACATATACTTAACTTATAGAATTTGATTTAGCCATCACGATACATTGCGTGTGTGGCTTGGCGGAAACGATACAAGTATCTTACGCTAAGACTTGGTTGTTCGCTTAACTTTAAGGCTGAAAATAGCCTCTAATTAAAACAGTGAGACATTATGGAAGATAAATCGATGCACCCCGGAATGAATCCGATCAACGATTCAATGCTCAGTCGCGAGTCTTGGAAAATATTCCAGATCATGGCTGAATTTGTTGAAGGCTTTGAGCGTATGGCTCGCGTGCGACCATCGGTCAGTATTTTCGGCTCTGCCAGAACATCGCCTGAACACCCCTATTACAAACTTACCATTGATATTGCTCGCGAACTTTCTGATGCGGGCTTCTCTGTTGTCAGTGGTGGTGGCCCGGGTATCATGGAAGCAGCGAATAAAGGCGCATTTGAAGGTAAATCACCCAGTATTGGGCTTAATATACAGTTACCACATGAAAAGGCAGGCAACCCATATCAGGATATCTCTCTTTTAAACACTTTTTTTCCAGGAAGGTTATGTTTGTAAAGTATGCCTCTGCTTATGTCGTCATGCCGGGCATGTTTTGGCACACTTGATGAGCTGGCTGAAATATTGACACTGATACAAACCAGGAAAACGCGACGTATACCCATTATTCTTGTGCATCGCCCTTTCTGGGAAGGTTTGTTAGACTGGTTTGCCTCAACAATGGTGGATGAAAAAGTCATCAACAAAGAAGATTTGAATCTAATTCAAATTATTGATGAGCCAAAACATATTGCAAATGCCATTTTTGAACACTATGAGAAGCGCGGTTTTGAACCGTCTGCAGAAGAAGCCGAAGTATTACTTGATTTATAAAGGTCACAGCATGAAATTAACAAAAACTTTCACTTTATTTACTCTGATTATTTTTTCTAGCGCGATGTTTGCGGCAGATGATATTCCACCACCACCTTCACTAAATAAAGCAGAAGAAAAGTTCACTGCACCAACCAACCAGGTTGCACCAACCTTGCCTGATGAAGCAGATGACAGTCGTAATATTCCTCAACCTGAAGTGCGTATCATTCGTAAAAAAGATACCGTGATTGAAGAATACCGTGTTAATGGGCGTTTGCGTTTTATTAAAATAACTCCATCAGTCGGCAGACCCTATTATATGGTTGATACCGATGGTGATGGCATACTGGAAACACGTGAAGATAATTTTACTAACCCACCTATCAACCAATGGATTTTATTAGAGTGGTGATCCCTTACCTTTCTTAATAGTCTTTTATGTCTGTCTATACCTCTATTTCAGATAAAGAATTTTCTGAAATATTAAGCTTCTATAACCTTGGTGACTTTATACGTTCTCAAGGTATTCAAGCAGGCATAGAAAACACAAACTACTTTATTACTACTACAAAAGGTGAATATGTATTCACACTGTTTGAAAAAATTAATCAACAAGAATTAAAACTTTACATTTTATTGTTGCAAGAACTTTCAAACGCAGGCATAGCTTGTCCACAACCTCAAGCCGATATTAACAAACAAGTCATTAATACAATAAAAAATAAACCCTTTACCTTTGTTTCTCGCCTTAAAGGAAAAAATTTAAGTTCGGTTAATATCAAACAATGCAAAACCATTGCTGTTGAACTTGCAAAACTTCATAACACACCCTTATCAATATCTGCTCAATCT
>JAUVGM010000232.1 GCA_030593785.1 Gammaproteobacteria bacterium
ATCCTGATAGTACTGATGTTAAAGATTTACAACTGATATATGGTGCCCCTGAAGAAGGTGCCATGGGTGGCTTAGGCGGCGGTGTTGGTGGTTTAGGTGGTGGTTTCGGCGGTGCTGAATTAGGTATGGGCGATGAGGCAACAGGTGGTGGTGAAGCAGGAAGTGCCCCTCCACCAGACGCTGGTATTGGTACGCCTAAGTAAAAGTTTACATAAATATAATAAAACGTATAAATAAAAGGAGAATACTATGGCAGATACTGAAGAACTTGGTAAAATGCTGGATAATTTAATTAAAAATAAAGGCGAACAAGCGGAAGTGCATTTCCATGACTACCTGCAATCAAAGATGCAGGAAGTTATTCATGGTGAAGTAGAACCGTCTGATGACTCCGATACTAACGACAAGGAATAAAAAAATGGCTAAGGGTAAAAAAGAATTAACTACTGAAGAAATTAAAAAGCAAGCAATCCACAAGATGCTTGAATCTTTAATCTCTGGTAATTCCGATGAAGCAGGAAATCATCTTCACGATTATCTTCAAATTAAAACACAGGAAATTATCCTTGGTGAAAAATGTAAAGATAAAGACGAAGATGACAAAGAAGATGATAAAGACTCGGATGATGATAACGACGCAGACGATGATGATAAGTCAGATGACGACAAGAAAGAAAAAGTAGATGAACAGACGCAATCTGCGGCTTTTGCTAATTCTGGTAGCGTTATGGATGATAAAGTTAAAGGTAAAGTTAAATTCGAAAATGGTGGCAAGAAAACTTTAAAGAAGCATGGTAATGCTCCTAAAGAACTTGACGATGATAAAATCGAAAAGACTAAGTTTAAATCAGGCGGTAAGCAACCTGCAAAGACACTCGAACCTACACCTAAACCAGAAAAGTTCAATGATGGTCGCGATAAAGATTTAGGTACAACTAAAGCTTAATAATAGTTTTATTTCAAGGAAAGATTATGTCACAACAATTATTATTTGAAGAGTTATCACCGTCACAAGCGGGATTAATTCGTGAATCATCGTCTGACGGTGTAAACACATGGTTAAATGGTATATTCATGCAAGGCGGGATTAAAAACCGTAATGGACGTTTATATCCTATTAATGAAATTCAGGCGGCGGTTAATACCGCACAGTTACATATCAAAGAATCGAACGGTATTTTTGGTGAGCTCGATCATCCACAAACACTTTCGATTAATCTTGATCGTATTTCACATGTTATTACGGAATTGCGCGTTGAAGGAAATAATGCAATCGGTAAAGCTAAATTACTTAGTACCCCAATGGGAAACATTGCTAAGGAATTAGTTGAATCAGGTGTTGCATTAGGTGTTTCATCACGCGGTGCAGGACAAGTTAATGAAGATGGTGGTGTTCAAGGTTTTAATTTTGTTACAGTTGATATTGTAGCACAACCTTCTGCACCTAACGCATATCCAACTACGGTTATTGAATCGTTGGATATGGCAAAGAATGGTCACAACATTCTTGAACTTTCAGAAGCTGTAAAACATGACCCATCTGCACAAAAATTCTTTAAGCAAGAAATAGAAAAGTGGTTAAACACTGGATTGTTTGCTAAAAGAAAATAAAAGTTCAAAAAATTTACACCATTGATAATAGTGTAAGTGTATGAAAATTAAAAGGATCTTAGTTTATTATAAATTAAGATCCTTTTTTATTGCAAGGTTAATAAATATTTAATATAAAAAATTGGTATAAAAAACCAGTTAACTATTTGAAAAATAAAACAGTTTTATATTTGAAACGTTAGGAGAAAAAACAATGGAAGAACTACTGCAAAAATTATTGGAAGCAGAAGTACTATCTGAAGACACTAAAAAAGAATTAGAAGGTGCTTTCCAAAAGAAATTGGACGAAGCTATTACTGCTGCTAAAGATGATGCTGCTGCAGATGTTCGTGCAGAACTCACTGATCAGTGGGTAACAGAACGTGATCAGCTTATTGAAGCTGTTGATTCTAAAGTTACTGAATTCCTTACTAAGGAAGTTGAAGAACTTAAAGAAGACATTGAACGTTTCCGTGATCTTGAAGCTGAATATGCTGAGAAGTTAGTTGAATCTAAATCAGCAATGTCAGACGAATTAAAAGATGACTTAATGGAATTAGTTGAAAAAGTAGATGCATTCTTAGAAATCCGCCTTGGTGCAGAAGTCGAAGAATTACGTGAAGACCTTGAAAAAGTTCGTAAGAATGATTTTGGTCGTCGTGTATTTGAAGCATTTGCTGACGAATTCATGGTAAATTACGCAGATGAAGAATCTGCTGAAAATAACTTACGTGAAACATCTGAACGTTTACGTGATACAGAAGAAGCTCTTGCTGAATCTGAATCAAAACGTAAAGACGTAGAACGTACTATTACTATGGAAGATGTATTATCACCGCTTGGTGGTCGTCAACGTGAAGTGATGGAAGCAATCCTTCGAAATGTTGACACAGAAAATTTGGTAGAAGGTTACAAGACTTTTATTGGTCGTGTAATTCGTGAAACGGATGACTCAGAGAAGGAAGGTTCAGTACTAGCTGAGAGTAAAAATGAAAAAAGTGAAGATGACGAAAAAGACGGTAAGAAGTCTAAGAAATCTAAAAAGTCTGATGAAGACGAAGATGACGAAGACAAGAAAATCGATGAAGGCGTTAAACTCACAGGCGACACAGAAGCAATGATAATTGAAGATGTTGATTCAGCATCTTCTGCTGATTTATCATACCTTCGTAGACTCGCTGGTATTGAATAATTAATTAAAACTTTCTTAGGAGAAAAAACAAATGGATTTATTTGAAAATTGGTCAGAAACAAAAGCAGCTTTGCTTGAAGGTCTTGACGCACAAAAACAAAAAGTTGTGGCTCCACTTTTGGAAAACCAAAAGAACCACATGATTACAGAAGCCGCGGCAGCGGGTTCTACACAAGCGCACGATATCTCTGGATTCCGTAAAATCTTAATCCCAATGATTCGTCGTATAATTCCTGGCACTATTGCAACTGAGCTTGTTGGTGTCCAACCTATGACTGGTCCTGTTGGACTTGTTTATACTTTACGTTACCGTTACGCTGAAGCTGTAGCTAATACTTCACACGCTAACCCATTCGGTCTTCCGACTGCTATTGGTGTTGATGACGAAGTATTTGGTAACAGTTCACCAATCCGTCAATGGTATTCATCTGGTGCTGGTACTGGTGCTGCTGCTGAAGATCAAAGTGCTGGTGCTTCTGGTATGGGTTCTACTGGTCAAGCCGGTACAGCTGATATTGATGGTGCTGATTCTTCTGGTTTAGCATGGCCTTCTAGTCTTGCAGCTTCTGCAGGAACTGGTACTAATGCTGACAAGTTCCTTGGTGGTTCTGGTAGCTTTATCGAAGGTTCTGGTGGTCGTAAGATGACTATGGACGTTGTGTCTCAAGCTGTTGAAGCTGGTTCACGTAAGTTACAAGCTGGTTGGACTATCGAAGCTATGCAAGATCTTAATGCACAGCACGGTCTTGACCTTGAATCAGAAATGACTCAAGCACTTTCAGCTGAGATTGTACAGGAAATTGATCAAGAAATCATCACTGATCTTCTTGCTCTTGCTGGTACTGTTGATACGTTCGACGGTGCAGGCGCTGGTACATATGGTAACACTGGTAACTACACACCTGCTTACGTTGGTGACCGTCTTGCAAACATCGCTGTTATTATTAACCGCGTAGCAAACGAAATCGCACGTAAAACACGTCGTGGTGCTGGTAACTTCATTGTTGTTTCACCAATGATCGTATCTGTTCTTCAGTCTGCTGCTAAGTCAGTATTTGCTCCAGCTGTTGAAGGTTCTTTCAAAGGTCCTAACAATACAATGTTAGTTGGTACTTTAAACGGTACTATCAAAGTTTATAGCTATCTTTGGAATCAAGCAGGTGCTGGTCTTGATCTTGGTACAGCTGGTGCTTCACCACTTGTTCAAGCTGATGACACAATCCTTGTTGGTTATAAAGGCGGAAACGGAGAAACTGATACTGGTTACTTCTACTGCCCTTACATTCCATTAATGTCTTCTGGTGTGGTTGTTAATCCAACTACGTTCCAACCAGTTGTTAGTTTAATGACTCGCTACGGTAAAGCCGTATTCAGTGATACTACAACTTCATTGGGCAACAGCGCCGATTACTATGGCAAGATAAATGTTGTGAACTTAGATTTAACATAAGTTCTAAACTATTCACTAAAGCCCTGTTTTTACAGGGCTTTTTTGTGTCCGCATTGGAAATTCCTGTGATTATTACTATACTTAAATACTATATAATATATACTAAAAAATAATTTCCAGCCATCGTAATAGTTTGCAAAATTCCAAACCTTATAGTATAATGATAAATATAATAAAAATATAGGAATAAATTATGCCGAAGCAAGGACAATACGATAATACATATCCAGATAAATTAAAAGGTAT
>JAUVGM010000305.1 GCA_030593785.1 Gammaproteobacteria bacterium
AGCTGGATCATCAGCCCGACGAAGCTTTTCTGCCTTATAGGTCATAGCAAACTCTTCTGGCCCTGCTATACCGTTTGTTATTTTAAAGTTAACTTGTTCTAAACGTTTAATTGGTTCACGTAACGGACCTGCAGGTAAACATTTCTCATTACCGTAACGTCTTATACCATCAATTACCGCTATTTCTATATCACGACCAAGTGCATAGTGTTGTAAACCATCATCACTGATTATTACATTACAGTCGGTGTATTTAAGTAGTGCTTTTGCCGATGCAACACGATCTGGCCCTACAGCCATTGGGCAACGTGTACGACGAGCAACAAGAATTGCTTCATCACCTACCATGGTCGGGTCACCATCCCAACGCACTTGCTGCGGCCAGGTACGTGCTTTACCACCATAACCACGGCTTATAACACCAGGTCTGTAACCGTATTTTTTTAATAAATTAGCAAGCTCAATGACTAACGGTGTTTTACCCGTACCACCAACGGTCAAATTCCCTACTACAATGACAGGCACATCAAGCTGTGATGTTCTGAATATTCTTAGTCGATAGAATAATCTTCTGATATATACTAGTAGGCAAAATAACCACGATAAAGGCTGTAAAAAAGTCGTTAAACTGCTTTTGTTATACCAGGATTTTTCTATTTTTTTTATTAGCATAATTATTTTTTGTTAAGCAGTAACGACTCAGTTTAACTTATTTTTCACTTTTAAATTGCAGCTTGTGAAGCGTAGCGTAATGACTGTCTTTAGCGATCAATTCCTGATGTGTACCCGTTTCAACAATCCTGCCTTTATCTAAAACAACAATTTTATCTGCCTCTTCAATTGTTGATAGTCGATGTGCGATAACAAGTGTGGTTCGGGTTTTAATAAGTTCATCAAGTGCGGCTTGTATGTGCCGTTCTGATTCAGTATCTAATGCTGATGTTGCTTCATCAAGAATTAAAATAGGTGCATCTTTAAATATTGCTCTTGCAATGGCAATACGCTGTCGTTGTCCGCCTGACAATAACACACCATCTTCTCCCACAATGGTACTCATACCATCGCTTAACTTCTCAATAAATTCTAATGCATGAGCTGCTTTAGCCGCACTAATGACTTTATTATTATCAACATTTTCTAAATCGCTATAAGCAATATTATGTGCAACGGTGTCATTAAATAAAGTGACATTCTGGTTAACTAACGCAACATGACTTCTCAGGTTTTTTAAAGTTAGCGTTTCTACATTACAGCCATCAATCTTTATTTCACCACTTGTTCTATCATAAAAACGGGGCAGTAAACTCACCAGAGTTGATTTTCCGGCACCTGAACGACCAACAAAAGCCACGGTTTCTCCCGCTTTAATTGTTAAGTTGATGTCTGATAATATATTTTCAGATTCATTGTTATATGCAAAGTTAACATTCTTAAACTCAACATCGCCTTTAATTTTTTCTATTTCTATTGAACCTTGATCAACTTCATCTTCAACATCAATAAAACTAAATACGCTATCTGCGGCGGCAATACCTCTTTGTAAAACCATATTAACCGTTGTTAAACGTTTTGCATGTTGCAAGAGCATAACCATTCCCATCAGGAATGAAACGAATTTACCCGCAGTCATATCAGGTATAATTTCCGGTTTTGTTGCCAAATAAATCATTGTAGCAAAAGCAACAGCAACAATAAGCTGGATAGTTGGACTACTTATGGCATTTGTAGCAACTAACTTTAAATGTTGGCGACGATTATATTGATTAATATCCAGGAAACGTTTTGTCTCAAATTCCTGCCCGCCAAATATTTTTATTTCCTGATTAGCTTTTATGGCTTCTTCGGTAATATCTGTAACGCTTCCCATCGAGTTTTGAATACGTGTACCAATGGTGCGGAACCGTTTACTAATTGCATAAACAATTGCAACAACAAAAGGAGCAATAACAAACAAAATTAAAGTAAGCAGAGGATTGCGATACAACATCCAGCCAAATAAGCCAATAACGGTAATTCCATCTCGAATTAAAACTAATACAACATTAGAGGTGGCTGCGGCTATTTGCTCAATGTCATATACCATTTTTGATAAAATTGAGCCGGAAGATATTTTATCAAAATAAGATGTTGGTAAAACAGTAATTTTATGGAAAACTTTTTCGCGTAAATCCCGGATCACGCTACGTGCAATCAATGCCATGCCATATTCTGATAAAAAGTTACCCACAATACGGACAGAAAAAATCAAGACTAAAATCACGGGCACCCAAAACATGGAGTCTGGATCTTTTTCAACAAAGCCTCCGTCCATCATAGGCTCAAGGATTTGCGCAAAAGAAACTTCAGTCGCGGCATAAATTATCATTCCGATAATTGCTAAAATAAAAACCTTCCAATAAGGTAAGGAATATTTCAATAAACGACGATAAATTTTAGCAGCATCGTTATTTTGCGCTTGTTCAGTCATCATTAATTCTTATTAACTTGTTTTGTTGCAAAGGTTAAATGTACCAATCCCAGCTGACGAGCAGCATCCATCGCTCTCACCACTGACTGGTGTGGTGTCATTTTATCTGCGCTAATAATTAATTTAGGTTCTTTAGCATCGCCACGCGTAATGGAAATGGCTTTTTTTAATGTTTTGATATCGCTATCTTTTAGTCGACGTTGATTTACAAAATAACGACCTTGATTATCAATACTAATCTCAATTACTTTTTTCTTTGATTCAGCAACATCACCAGATGACTCTGGTAATTCAATCGTAATTTCAGACTCACGTTGAAATGTGGTTGATACCATAAAGAAGATCAACAGCAAAAATACAACATCAATTAAAGGTGTTATGTTTAATTCAAGTTCAGTATCACGTTTGGTACGTAACATTAGCTCTTATCCTGTTGCACTCGATCGCCATGCATAACATCAACAATTTTAAGCGCTTCTTCTTCCATTTTTAAAACCAGCTCATCAACACGACCACGGAAGAAACGGTAAAAAATTAACGTAGGAATTGCGACTGATAAACCGGCAGCGGTTGTGATTAATGCTTCAGAAATACCACCGGCTAATACGGTTGGATTACCCACGCCTTGCGTGGTGATTGCAGCAAAAACTTTAATCATGCCAATAACCGTTCCCAACAACCCCATTAATGGCGTTATCGAGGCAATCGTACCCAAGGTATTGAGGTAGCGCTCAAGCTCATGAATAACCTGGTGCCCTA
>JAUVGM010000187.1 GCA_030593785.1 Gammaproteobacteria bacterium
CTTAAATGCAGGTTAAGGCTTTCTATGCCTTGTTCACAGGCTGAGGCTACATCATTTCTTTGCATCGTATTACAGCCAGAAAGCGCGCTAGCGGTGAGTAGGGCGAATAAAATTGTCAGTGATGATTTCATAATGAATACCTGCTTGGGCTTGTCTATAAATATAGCTGTCAAAAGTAAATTAAACTTTGAACTAGTCCACACTTTCTGTGCACCTTACCTTCTAATTCACAAATTGTGACATTGATCGGATAATGTGTATTCAGGCAATAAGCTCAGAGTTAATTTTGATTCTGCATTTATCATGCCTACCTGAGGAAGTATTCATTTTTAGATGAGTTTTATATTTTTAGAATTAGTAGGGGAGTGTGTCCATGCCATCTTTTGACGTGGTTTCAGAGGTCGATTTTCATGAAGTAACCAACGCGGTTGATCAGGCAAATCGAGAGTTAAGTACACGGTTTGATTTTCGTGGTGTTGAGGCAACGTTTGAGCGTGCTGATGACACTATAACGATGACCGCAGACGCAGATATTCAATTACAGCAAATGCTGGATATTTTGCAGAATAAACTCCATCGTCGAGGTATTGATATTGCCTGTTTAGAGGTCGCGGATGCGACAAAGCTGGGTAAACAAGTAAAGCAAAGGGTGACCATTAAGCAGGGTTTAGACTCTGATACGGCAAGAAAAATTGTAAAATTAATCAAGACAAAAAAATTGAAAGTTCAGGCTGCTATCCAGGGTGAAAAAGTCCGTGTCACAGGGAAAAAACGGGATGATCTACAACAGACGATTGCCGTGTTGAAAGCAGAGGAATTTGAATTGCCACTGCAATATGACAACTTCCGCGATTAGAATGCGGATGCCTTGAGCATGTTCTAACCCAGATTTGATCCTGTAAAGCGAAACAGAAAGTGAATCAAAAAATTGTCGATTTTGATAAAGATGATGAAGGTGACTGGATGGCCATTTTAAGTTGCGGTCATACCCGACACGTGCGGCATAATCCACCCTGGACGAATCGGCCCTGGGTGGAAAAGGCTCATAGTCGCAAAAAATTTCTCGGAACCGAGCTCAACTGCAAGAAGTGTGATGTGCCTGATTAATAAATTTAATCATAAATAGTGCCAAAAAACTTGAAAGGTACGTTTGGTACTACTAGATTTAGATATGTCACATCTTTTATAGAATACGTTCTGTCTTCAATAAATTGTATGTTTTGAATTAATATTCTGTGTTGCCACGCATTCTTTGCACACAAAAATAAATGATTCTTTCATGCCCTTTTAGCATGACCTTCCCCCGTTGAGCACTGAGGAAGGTTTTTTTTTGCCTCAAAATCAAATGTTAAGGCGTCATACCTTTCACCAAAGGGGCAGACTTGATTTTGCCGTATTCTGACATTGAGCCATCATAAATTTTTACATTTTTGAAGCCCAGTTGGCGCAAGGTGAAATAACTATGCGATGCACGATGTGCTGATTGGCAATAAAGAGTAATTGGTGTGTCTGACTTGCTGACGCCAATTTGCTGTAATTGTTTAGTTAATGCTTTTTTATTTTTCATTTTGAATGCATTATCGAAATTTACTGCCTCAGACCATTCCAGCCATTTTGCGCCTGGAATATGCCCGCTTCGAGGATAACGCGGGTGACCGATGTATTCTTCTTTACTGCGCACATCAAGTAAGATGTTTTTATTACTGAATTTACTGCCAAGTATTTCTTTAATGTCAGCGGTATTATTTCGTGCAGGTTTTGCTGCAGACTGATATTGAGTTGGTTTTATATCTTGGGCATCTGCCGTTACTTTATTGCCCGCAAGAATCCACTTCACCAAACCACCATTTACCAGAGAAATATTTTTATGCCCAATTTTTTCCAGTTCCCAGAAAAGACGGCTTGCATGTAAGCCACCCATATCATCATAAATAACAACATGGTGTTTGGATTGAATACCTAAAAAACCTAAAATTTTAATTATTTGTTTTTTTCCAACACTAAAACTTACATCGCTCTTATTTCGCGCATTTATAGCTTCATATGGAAGGAGTGTTGCACCGGGTATATGAAAGCGCTGATATTGCGTGCTATCCGACATATCAATAAGTCGAACGGATGAAGAGTTTAGATTCTTTTTCAGCCAGTTAATATCAACCAGTAAGGGTTGTGCAGAAAAAGCAAAACTTGAGTTTATAAATAAAAATAAGAAAAGTATTTTTTTAAGCATGATTTTAGTATTTGAATTCTCGGTCATTTAAAGGCGCTCATTATATAAAATTTAGCCTGCAATACACCTGTTTTAATTAAATAATCAATAATTTGTGATTTGTTCCCCGTTTATTTTTTATTAGAGTCATTAAAATAAGCATACCCCTCGCCCCAAGGAAAACAGAGTTATGAATGGAAATGAAAAAATTTATGAAGTCATAGAAAAAGCGATTGATAATCAAACGGCTTTTGGCGACTTGTTACTGGCTGAAGAAAAGCAAACATTAATTGATTACGGTACTGTTCATTCTGCAGCAATAGGTGAAGTGTTGTGTAAGCAAGGAGAAAATGATCGTCGCGTTTTTATTATCGTGATGGGTGAAGTGGAAATCAGTGAAGGTCATGATGAAAACCAGGTTGTCTTAGCCCATTTAAAACGAGGAGAAGTTTTTGGTGAGATTTCCGCCTTGTTTAATTCTCCACGAATTTCAAATGTGACGGTAACCAAGCCCAGCGTATTATTAATTATTTCTGGAGAGTCGTTTGAAAAAGTTATTACAGGTCGTTCAGAATTATATAGTGCGATACTGGAACGTTATAAAAACCGCTTAAGTGAAACCGCTTTACGCAGTGTTGATTTATTTCGCCACATTGATAAGGCTGCGCTACAACCCCTGATCGATGCCTCTTCAATTGCCAGCGTTCCTGAAGGAGGCGTTATTGTTAATGAAGGTGAAGCGGGAGATTATTTTTACATTATTATTAGTGGTACCGCACGGGTTTCTCACGATTTAGGTGGCAGTACAATTAACCTTGCGTTAATGCACTCGGGCGACTATTTTGGCGAATGGTCTGTCTTGACCGGCGCACCTCGTGCGGCAACTGTATCGGCAATGAATCGTGTGGACATGTTACGAATTGAACGTAGTGCCATGCTGGATTTTATTCAAAAGCAGCCCGAAGTTGGGGAGCGAATTGACTTGGTTGCGCATAATAGAAGAGAGATGGTGTCAGGTTCAGGCGTTCCAGATTCACCGGAACAGTTAAAACAAATGGTAAAAAATATTCAGGATGTTATTCAAAAAGGGATAAATGAATAGTCGAATAAAATAATCATTACATCTGTACTTTTTCTTTATATTTAAGTTAACCTGAGAAAACTGGATGACCTGGGTATGAAAAGAAAAAATGGATTCCTGTCAGACATTAATAGCAAAAATAAAAACAGAGTATGATGCTGGACGTTTAATCCTGCCATCACTACCAGAAATTATTGTCCGTGTTCGCCAGGCGGTAAATAATGATGATGTAAATCTTGGTGATGTGGTAAAGCTGATCCAGCTTGATCCTTCCTTAACTGCACGTTTAGTTCAGATAGCAAACTCCCCTCTTTATCGCAGTCGACAACCTGTTGAAAATTGTTTAATGGCCGTGAACCGACTTGGTTTGGCGACCACGCGAGATTTAGTAACGTGTTTGGTTTTAAACAATGTTTTTAATGCCGAAAATAAACAATTACATGCACGGGTTGAGAAGTTGTGGCGTCACAGTTGTCATGTTGCCGCGATTGCATCAACTATCGCAAAAATAACACCGGGCCTGCATGAAGATACCGCTTTATTGGGAGGTCTATTACATGATATTGGTGTCTTGCCTGTACTGCATTATGCTGCTGACTTTCCCGATATTCTTGAGTCGGAAGAAAAACTGAATTTTGTTATTCAGGAATTACGCGCCTCATTAGGACAGAAAATATTACAAGAATGGAATTTTGACAGTGCGTTAAGTGATATTTCAGCACAAGCAGAAAATTGGCTGCGAGACAGTGATGCGGAGGCGGATTATGTTGATGTTGTTATTGTGGCGCAAATTCACAGTTATTTTGGGACAAAGCATAATGCCAGTTTACCCTCATTAATCACGATCCCCGCTTTCCATAAGCTGGGCTTGAGTAAACTCGGAGCAGATGCAAGCCTGGAAGTTTTGTTTGAAGCAGAACAGGGGATTCGAGATATAATGGCCATGTTAAATTAGCTTAAGTTAGGCTGAGTTCAATCATGATGACGCATTATTCTGTATACCTTGGCATGGCTTTCGCATAAAATATATAAAATGAAACTATGATTTAGCACAACCTGTTGGTTGTTTAGAGGAAAATGTTTATGTATCCACGAATTATTTTATTAATCACTACATTATTTATGAGTAGCATCGCTTCTGCCGAAGAAGTAAATATACAACTTGGTAGTGATACTGCCCGATTTATGTATCTAACAGAGGCCTTTGGACAAGATTTTGGTCGCCTCGAGTTAGAGGCTGGATTTTTATATAACCAAAATGGCGATTCTTTAGTCAACCTGGGTTTGCTTGTTCGTGGTGAGAGTATATCTGTTCCAATGATTGTATCTATTGGTGTTCGAGGTTATGTTGCGGAAGTAGGCGTATATGAAGTAGGTGCGCTTGCTATTGGTGGTGATTTATTACTGGTGCCAGATACCTGGGGTGGCTTTGGTGCGGGAATTTATTATTATACTGCCCCCGGTGTTGTTGCTTTTGGTGATGCTGATGGTTTAAGCGAATATGGTGCTTACGTGAATTTTCAAATAACACCACAAGCAAGAATAGCTTTGGGTTACCAGGAAATTACGGTATCAATTATAAATGCTGCCGATGAAACTCTGGATAAAGGCGGTTATTTTAGGCTTAACTTAAGCTTTTAAAACTTTATTTTATAGCTAATATAAATAAAAAAGGGGACTTAAATGTCCCCTTTTTTATTGCTCTTTGATTTACTTAAAGAGCCATATCTTTTAATGCTTTTAAAGGTTGAACCTTTACAACATTACGTGCAGGTTTTGCTTTGAAGATAGTTTCTTCACCCGTGAAAGGGTTGATACCTGGACGCGCTTTAGTAGCAGGTTTACGTACAACTTTAACTTTCATTAACCCCGGCATAGTGAATACGCCAGCGCCATTTTTACGAACGTGACCATTGATGATATCTGCTAATTCTTCAAAAACAGCAACAATTTCTTTTTTCTTCAATTCTGTACGATCTGCAAGTTCAGTGTACAAAGCTGATTTAGTCATTGGCTCTTTGATTGCTTTGATTTTCTTAGCAGGTGCTACTGATTTCTTAGCAGTTTTTTTCTTAGCAGTTTTTTTCTTTGCTTTTTTCTTAGCGGCCATGTCAGCTCCTAAATAATAGATTAAGTTAGTTTTTAGTTATTAAATACTGTGCTTCATATACATTAAAGAAGCTTTGACGCTACTATACCTGTATTTACTAGCAAAAAACAATTTTTGTGAAATGTTTTTATTA
>JAUVGM010000252.1 GCA_030593785.1 Gammaproteobacteria bacterium
TAAATGGCTATTTAGCCGCCGTCTTTTTTTATGATGTTATGCCCGGTTCAGCTAATATGCCTTTTATAGTGGCGTGGCTTGTTGTTGGTGCGGTTTTCCTCACAGTACGTATGAGCTTTATCAACCTGCGAATGTTTCGCCACGCATACCATATTTTACGGGGTAAATACTCAACTCCAGGTACCGAAGGTGAGGTGACATCCTTTCAGGCTCTAACAACCGCTTTATCTGCAACAGTGGGACTAGGTAACATTGCCGGTGTTGCTATTGCGATTATGATTGGGGGGCCGGGTGCAACTTTTTGGATGATAATGGCAGGCTTCCTTGGTATGACCTCGAAATTTACCGAAGCTACACTCGCGCAAATGTACCGAGAAGTTCGATCCGATGGTCATATTATGGGTGGCGCGATGGAGTACCTCTCACGTGGTCTGGCAGAAAAGGGCTGGTCGAAAACCGGTAAAGTTTTGGCCATTGTTTTTTGTATTTTAACTATTGGTGGTTCTCTAGGTGCCGGCAATGCTTTTCAGGTTAGCCAATCTTTAACCGCCGTAAAACTACAAATCCCTTTATTAGCTGAACAACCCTGGATTTATGGTGTTGTCATGGCAACATTAGTTGCGGTTGTTATTATTGGTGGTATTCGCCGCATCGCACATACTGCTGAAGCTATTGTACCTTCAATGGTTACGATTTATGTTTTAGCTTGTATCTGGATTATTTTGAGTAATGCGACAATGATTCCCGATGCAATTGGTAAAATAATCACGGAAGCATTTACGCCTGCTGCCGGGGTCGGGGGTTTAATTGGTGTACTGGTTCAAGGGTTTAAGCGTGCAGCTTTCTCTAGTGAAGCAGGTATTGGTTCAGCGGCTATTGCCCATGCCACGGCGAAAGTAAAGTACCCCGTTCGTCAGGGCATTGTTGCACTGATGGAACCCTTCATTGATACCATCGTAATCTGTACCATGACTGCACTCGTCATTATTATTACCGGTGTTTATAACAGTCCTGAAACAGCTGAACTTGTTGCAAACAGAGAAGGTGCTGCATTAACGGCTGTTGCCTTTGGCTCGGCTATTTCCTGGTTCCCTATCATTCTTTCTATATCGGTGGTTTTGTTTGCTTACAGCACCATGATTTCATGGTCGTATTATGGTGAACGTTGCTGGACGTATATGTTTGGTGAAAGTTCAACAATGGCTTATCGCATTATTTTTGTTATGTTTGTTGTGATTGGTTCAGTAACAAGTGCGAGTAATATTCTTGATTTTAGTGATCTATTGATATTGGGTATGGCTCTGCCTAATTTCATTGGTTTATATATGTTACATGGCAAAGTGAGAGAAGCTTTATCCACTTATTTATCTAAATTAAAAAGTGGTGAACTGGATCGTGAAGTACAGCAACAGTGATGTAATAAAAACATAAGTAACAATTTATACTGTTGTGATATTTAAATAAGGATTGTAAGAATGAGACATGAATGGTCAAGTCGTTTGACCTTTATTCTTGCTGCGGTAGGTTCTGCCGTGGGCTTAGGAAACATCTGGAAGTTTCCTTACATTACTGGCGAATATGGCGGCGGTGTATTTATTCTTGCCTATCTATTTTGTATTTGTTTAATCGGTCTTCCAATTATGCTTGCCGAAATTGGCCTGGGCCGACGCGGTAAACAAAGTCCTGTTAATACCATGCTTCAATTATCACAAGAAGCTGGAGCTAATCCGGCCTGGAGTTTATTGGGTTGGAGTGGAATGGTAGCTGGCTGTTTGATCCTTTCTTATTATAGTGTCATTGCTGGTGAAGTTATGGCATACAGCTTTCGTGCAAGTTCAGGCATATTTAATCATCAAACTGCAGATGGGATTAAAGGAATATATACGTCATTGGTTTCAGATCCAGAAAAATTACTTGCCTGGCACACGATATTCATGAGCTTAACCGTACTTTCAGTTGCAAGAGGGGTAAGAGGCGGGCTGGAAAAAACCGTTACCTTTTTAATGCCGGCTCTTTTTGTATTACTTGTTTTATTAGTCCTTTATGCCATGACGACAGGCGGTTTCGAGCAAGCAATAGATTTTATGTTTACACCTGATCCGGATAAGTTTTTTTATGCCAGAAATGATCTAGGCAATTACTTAATGGATGCCAATGGCGACAAAATATTTACCTGGAAACCAATGATGGTTGCTATGGGTCATGCCTTCTTTACTTTAAGTTTAGGTATGGGCGCGATCATGATGTATGGCTCATATCTAAACCGACATGTCTCAATTGGGAAAATGACATTAATTATTGTTAGTCTTGATACCCTTGTTGCTTTATTGGCTGGCCTTGCAATCTTTCCATTAGTTTTTGCCCATGGACTTAACCCTGCTGCAGGGCCTGGATTAATCTTTGAAACCTTACCCTTAGCATTTGGCAATATGGCAGGCGGAGCATTAATTGGAACATTCTTTTTTGTGTTACTTTTTTTTGCTGCATTGAGCTCAGCAATTTCATTGATTGAACCCTCCGTTGCCTGGCTAATAGAAAGTAAAGGATTACGTCGAATTAAGGCAACAGTCTGGGTGGGAGCGGTAGTCTGGTTTATTGGAATAGGAACAATATTTTCATTTTCTGGAACTACAGTTCAGGATATGATGCAGCTACTCTTTAGTTGGGTTGGTTTAGACCATATTGAGATAAGTCAGTCATTATCTAATTATAGTTTCTTTACTGTTATTGATTTCTTTACTGCAAGTATTATGTTGCCAGTTGGCGGTCTGTTAATTGCTATTTTTGCGGGTTGGGTTATGCATCAGGATTCAACTGAACGTGAATTTTCATTTCGGAATTGCCATGTGTATCCTGTTTGGCAGGTCATGGTACGCTATGTGAGTCCATTTTTAGTTTTAATGGTATTTTTAAATATCATTGGCTTATTTAAATTTTAGAAAATTTTCAATTAAACATTATGACGACAATTAGTAAAAGTGCTTTGGTTTCTCATTCACCTGAACAAATGTTTAGACTCATTGATAATATTGAAGCTTACTCAGAGTTTTTACCCTGGTGTGCTAAGGCGACGGAAATATCTCGTGATGAAAAAAATGTCGAAGCCAGCGTGTTAATTTCGCATAGCGGTTTTAATAAAGAATTTACTACTCAGAACAAGAACACTGCTTTTAGTAAAATAGAAATGCATTTAGTCAATGGACCTTTTAAAAAACTTGATGGTGTTTGGTTATTTGAACCTTTAGGTGACACTGCCTGCAAAGTTTCATTGGATTTAGAATTTGAATTTTCCAGTAAAATTATTGGGATTACTCTGGGGCCAGTATTTAGCAAAGTAGCAAATACTTTAGTTGATGCTTTTATTAAACGTGCGGATGTTGTTTATGGATAATAAAGAAACATATTTTATTGAAGTTGCTTATGCCTTACCTGAAGAGCAGGTGTTAATTACCCTGGATGTTGAGCAGGGCACGACAGTTGAACAGGCCGTAAAACTTTCCGGGATACTTGAAAAATTTACTGATATCGATTTAACGAAAAATAAACTGGGTATATTTGGTAAAGCCACTAAAGCAGATCAGGTTTTGCGCGATAAAGATCGTGTTGAAATATATCGGCCGTTAATTGCGGATCCAAAAGAATCACGCCGTAAACGAGCCGAAAAGAAAGAATCTAAAAAGAAATAATTAAAACTTACCGTCATTGCGAGCGATAGCGCGGCAATCTCCTGGTTATGTAGTCAAAACAATCTGTCATTGCACTTAATGAACCGCTTCGCGTTTCGTCAGTATTACCCTAACGTGTTTTACACGTTCTGGCATCGAAGGAACAATAGTGACTGCGGCAATCTCAAGCAACGGTGCTCTGAACATAAGATTGCCGCGCTCTGCTCGCAATGACAGCGAGGTTTATATAATCACTCTAAGGTGATTTTCTTCACCTGACTATCATCAATCTTCGATAATTTATCATGCTCAAAATATAAAGTGAGCAAGCGGCGTTCAGCTTTAGCCCTGCCTTTTGTAATGGTATAAATGTAATCCCAGCGGTTTTTATGGAAGGGATCTTTCAATAAAGCTGTACCCATAATAAAAACAACCTGTTGTGGTGTCATTCCAACCTTAAGCTGAGCAATCTGCTTGTCATCAAAAGTATTTCCTTGCTGTACGTCGGGCTTATATGCACAACTTGCAATAAATTGACT
>JAUVGM010000012.1 GCA_030593785.1 Gammaproteobacteria bacterium
TACGGTGATTCGAACACCGGACCCTCTGGTCCCAAACCAGATGCGCTACCAGGCTGCGCTATATCCCGACGTTGTTACAAACTTATTCTGGGTGTCGTAACAAGGGCGCGATAATACTAGTGAATAGCGGCAACGTCAATCACGAATATTTAATCTTATTGTCCTAGCTTAACTTGGTTGGATATGGGATTCATGAGAATATAGCGCCCTGAATTCATCTATGAGAGTAACCGAATGACCGCTCAAATAATTGATGGCAAACAAATTGCTGCCAAACTTCGTAAAACCCTGAAAAAGCGCGTTGATAAACGCCTGAAAGAGGGTTTGCGCAAACCTGGTCTTGCTGTCATTTTAGTGGGAAGTGACCCTGCTTCTGAGGTTTATGTCCGTAATAAACGTAAAGGTTGTGAAGAAGCCGGTATTGAATCTATCGCCTATGACCTCGACAGTGATACTTCTCAAGAAAAACTCCTCTCCATCATTGATGAACTTAATGAAAATGATGCAATCGATGGTATTTTGGTGCAATTCCCTGTTCCAGACCACATTGATACCGAAACTGTCATTGAACGCATTCATCCTGATAAAGATGTAGATGGATTCCACCCTTATAATGTAGGACGCCTTGTAACGCGTATGCCTGTCCTACGCTCATGTACACCGCGTGGTGTCATGACCCTTCTTGAAAGTACTGGAGAACCTATTCGAGGTCAGGATGCGGTAATAGTCGGCGCTTCAAACCATGTGGGTCGTCCAATGGCAATGGAATTATTGCTCGCAGGAAGTACTGTAACGATCTGTCATCGCTTCACGAAAGATCTCGAAAGCAAAGTTAACCAGGCTGATATTGTAGTGGTTGCGGTTGGTAAACCCGGTATCGTTAAAGGTGAATGGGTTAAACCCGGTGCTGTAGTAATTGATGTAGGAATCAACCGTACTGAAGACGGCAAGCTCGTTGGGGATGTTGATTTTGATGCCGCCAAAGAAAAAGCAGGCTGGATCACTCCCGTTCCCGGTGGTGTAGGCCCAATGACCGTGGCGACGTTGTTACAAAATACAATTGATGCTGCGGAAAATTTTCACGATAAATAAGCATTGTAGGTCAGACTCATAGTGCCCCTCTTCTGATTAATTTATTGGAGGGTATTAGTCTGACGACGAACCCAAATCATCAACCGTATTGTCTTTGTTCCTGTAACCACCAACAAACCGTTAATAGCTAGCAGCAGCGTCAGGATGAATCCTGACCTACAAAAACCGAGAAGATTTAATAATTTTTATCTAGTAGTGATCTATTGAGGAACAATATACTTGCCCAATCTATCTTGTTTAAATCCGGCAAAACACTCCTTGTAATCAGCTGATGTCATTATATTGTCATCATCATTAAATAAGTCATCTTCATCCAGAAGAATATTCACTGACTGACCATTATTACCTTTCCCCGTACAGCGTTCGAGTACAATGTCACCCGAAGCATCAAAACTACGAAATGCATGAAGTTCATTGTTGTAGTGATGAATACTAATTAAGGTTTGAGTGGGTGCATTATGGTAAAAAGGTAAATAGGCTGCCATGAAATCACGTATGACACGTCCCTGCTTATCATGTACAAAGACTTCTATGGTATGGAGTATTGATGGATCATCCTTTTCCCATTGCACCTGACTGATCAAACGACCATTATCAAAATAGCGGTGTTCAATATAAAAATCTTTTACGTTTGCATAACTACCGATAGATGTTTCCACATCAAGTTTTTTTCCGTCAGTTAATTTTTTATGTAGCTTTAAGCTATCATCAGCAAACTTATTCCACACTCGAACATGTTTATTATCGCCTTTCATTGCTTCTGTTGCAGAAGCTAAAGAAAACATAAAAGGAAAAATTAATATTAAAGCAATGTATTTAAGAAAAACTGGATGTACGGTCATGGCTAATTCCCTGTGTCATGAAATTACTTATTTATATTGTATATTCCAGACAAAGACATACTGAGCAAGTTCATTTTTTAAGATAATTTTATTCCCTTCTCCAGCTTGTCACGCCACCTGTGTCTTCAAGCACAATACCTTCTTCTTTTAATACATCACGAAGTCGATCACTTTCAGCCCAGTCTTTTGCAGTACGAGCCTGGTTACGTTGTTCGATTAATGCATCAATATCATCTGCCGACATACCTTGATCATTTGAGCTACCGCGTAAAAAAGATTCTGATTCCTGATTGAGTAAACCTATCTTACCGGATAAATCACGTAATATAGCAGCGAAGTATGATGCCTTTGCATTATCTTTTTCTTTATAACGGTTCACTTCTTTCGCTAAATCAAAAAGAACAGGCAAAACTTCTGCCGTATTAAAATCATCATCCATCGCAGCTGTAAATCGTTGATGATAATCAGTGTCAGATGAATCAACGGGAGCAACTTCAACTCCCCGTAATGCGGTATATAAAGTAGTTAATGCTGCTTTAGCAATATCTAATTGTTTATCGGAGTAATTTAAAGGACTGCGGTAATGACTGGTTAAAATAAAATAGCGCAAAACTTCAGGATCATATTTTTCAGTGACTTCACGAATAGTAAAAAAATTACCTAATGACTTGGACATTTTCTCATCATCTATTCGCACGAAACCATTATGCATCCAGACATTTGCGAATTTTTCGCCGGTAGCGGCTTCTGATTGTGCAATTTCATTTTCATGGTGAGGAAACTGTAAATCCATTCCACCACCATGAATATCAAAATTATGTCCAAGACATTCGGTCGACATCGCAGAACATTCAATATGCCAACCAGGACGACCTTTACCCCAGGGTGAATCCCAACTCGGTTCTTCCGGTTTTGCTGATTTCCATAAAACAAAATCAAGCGGATCTTTTTTCGCCTCATCGACAGCAACACGTTCTCCGGCTCGTAAATCTTCAATCTGTTTACCTGAGAGCTGACCATAATTTTTAAATTTATTGACTGCGTAATACACGTCCCCATTATCCGCTGCATAGGCAAAATCTTTATCAACCAGGGTTTGTACCATTGCAATAATCTGATCCATATACAAAGTAGCACGCGGCTCCATATTTGGAGGCAAAATCCCCAGGGCTTCTGAATCATGGTGCATTTCATTAATGAAACGACCCGTTAACACATTGAAGTCTTCGCTATTTTCATTTGCTCGAGCAATAATTTTGTCATCAATATCGGTGATATTTCGAACATAGGTCACATGCTCTTTTCCATACACTTCACACAAATAACGATAAATAACGTCAAATACGACCAACACACGCGCATGGCCAATATGGCACATGTCATAGACCGTCATACCACAGACGTATATGCGTACATTGTTCACATCAAGCGGTTTAAACTCTTCTTTTTGGCGTGTTAGGTTATTGTGTATGTGCAACATGTATATTTTTCTTCTTTTATAGCAGTATTGTTTAAAATTTAAGTCAGGCGCTAGAATAACGGAAATAGGCACCTAACGGAAATAGTGTCTGTAATCGATATGACAGAACTCAAAAAACGCGAGGGATTTAGAAGTTTTATTAGAGACAAATTAGTCTAAACCTATTATTATTCACCATCTTATTTACACGTAAATTAACTCTTACCCACAACAAAAGATTACCAAATATGCGCAAATTACTTATTATTCTCACAAGCCTTTTCTTATTAATCTCAAGCGTCAGTGCAGCAGATGACATCACTAAAAAACAAGTTAAACTTGAGACATCACTAGGTGATATTACACTTGAACTTGATCTTACCCGTGCTCCTATCACTGTACTTAATTTTTTAAAATATGTCCGTAGCGGTCATTATGATGGCACTATTTTTCATCGTGTAATGAAAGGCTTTATGATTCAAGGTGGAGGTTTTACACCTGAATTTGTTCGTAAAGAACCTGATGCCACTATTAAAAACGAAGCAGCTAATGGCTTAAAAAATGTACGTGGCTCGATAGCCATGGCTAGAACAAATGATCCGCATTCAGCATCAACACAATTTTTTATTAATGTTGTCGACAATTCTTTTCTTAACCATACAGGTGAAAACCCACGTGGTTGGGGTTATGCCGTTTTCGGACGTGTCATTAAAGGCATGAACGTTGTTGATAAAATTAGAAATGTTCGTACTGGACCTGCAGGTCCCTTTCCAAGTGATGTCCCTGTAAAAACGGTATTGATTCACAAAGCGACTATCATTGGTGAGAAACCAGTAAGTACAAAAAAGAAATAGTATTTTTTAAATTTGAAGGATTTTTAACATGATCAAACTAAACACAAACAAAGGCACAATTATTCTTGAGTTGGATGCAGAAAAATCACCAGCAACAGCTGCTAACTTTATCCAGTATGCCAAAGATGGATTTTATAACGGTACTATTTTTCATCGTGTTATCAGTGGCTTTATGATCCAGGGTGGCGGTATGGAACCAGGAATGAAAGAAAAAGCAACACGTGACAACATTAAAAACGAAGCTGAAAATGGTCTGACTAATGATCGTGGCACTATTGCTATGGCTCGTACCCCGGATCCACACTCAGCATCTTCACAGTTTTTTATCAATTTAAAAGATAATAACTTCCTTAACTTCACTTCTGCAGATGCTCAAGGCTTCGGCTATTGTGTATTTGGTAAAGTTGTTGAAGGTATGGATATTGTCGAAGAAATTGAAAAAGTCGCAACAGGAACAACTGCTGGTCATCAAGATGTTCCTACTGAAGATGTCGTTATTGAAAGTGTAGAAATCGAAGAATAAGACACCACGGCAGCTATCTGTGAGCACTTTATTTATTTCTGATCTTCACCTTAGTGGTGAACGTGAAAATATCACAGAGCTGTTTATAAAATTTCTCGATCAAAGGGCGTCTCATGCAGACGCCCTTTATATTTTGGGTGACTTATTTGAAGTTTGGCCTGGCGATGACATGATCCAGCCAGATTATGAACAAAGCATTTCTAAAATGAAACAACTCGCTGATAACGGCTTACCATTGTTTGTTATGCAAGGTAATCGTGACTTTCTAATGGCTGAAAAATTTGCAGAAGTATCTGGTGCAACCATGATCGAAGATCCAACCGTTATTGATCTTTATGGTTCACCTACTTTGCTAATGCACGGTGACACATTATGTACTGATGATGTTGATTATCAAAAGTTTCGCATAATGGTACGTAACCCGCGTTGGCAAGCTGACTTTTTATCAAAACCAGCAGAAGAGCGTTTAGCGATGACCTCTAAATATCGAAAAATAAGCAAAGATAAAACTGCAAATAAATCAATGGATATCATGGATGTCAATCAACAAACGGTTGAACAAGTCCTGTTAGAAAAAAATATCCATCAACTTATCCATGGACACACTCACCGTCCTGCTGTCCATGATTTTACAGTAGGCAATAAAGAAATGAAGCGAATCGTCTTGGGTGACTGGTTTGAGCAAGGTAGCGTTTTAGTCTGCAACAAAGATGGTTGTCAGTTAGAATCAATTAAATAAGCAACAAAACCAGAGGCATCACAGGGAAGAATTTCCCTTGTGTATCCCCGTGACATATTTTTTAGTGTAGGTTGGGTTAAGAAGCTACGTGACGAAGCCAACAAATTCAAAAAATGTTGGTTCCGCTGCGCTTGAACCAACCTACACAGGTTTATATCAGTAATTTTTCCTGTGTACCCGAAAGATTATTAACTGGAACCTTCGTGGTTAGTATTTTATCCCTGATTTACTCTGCAAACTTCACTTTACCTTCACGCAATTCCTGCACGGTATAATGCTGGTAACCTTCCGGAAAAACAAATAGCATTGGATCCGCTTTATAATCATCATTGTAATCAACTAAAGAGCGTGAATATTCATTACTGCCCCACTCTTGAATAGGAAAACCAAACTTAAACTGTCGTGTTGGTTTGAATGTTGTCGATGTTATATCACAGGCTTCATGTAATTCTTTAGGTATGTTGTTAAAGGTAACAACACTGTCTGATGCCATATGCGTATGAAATTCTTTTAGTGCTTCAACAACATTAGGCATAAGGTTTTTTATAGCAACAACGTCATAACAAATTTTATCATTGGTAATAAGTTGGTAATGTTTTGCACTTTCACCGTTAATAGTTGGTGCATCTTTCATTTCTGGCATCTCTTTGACTGAGTGCGTCAATTTAAAAGGTGGTTCAAACACTTCGCCTTTTTTTAATTGCTTTTCATGTACGGCCATGACTGATTTTTCATCAGGATTTATACTGTAAACAATTTTTTTATTTCTATCGTATAAAATAAAACTTTTAGCCCCATCACCGTCATCAACACGAAGAAACTCTTTAGTAACAATCATGCGCGTTTGATAAGGCTCAACTCCATTTTCTTGCTCCGTAAATAATACAAGCGTGTCATTTGGTTCTTTATTTACACATGAAGACAGACTACTTAACACCACGACACTCGACATCAATAACAACACTAAATTTTTCATAATAACCTTTTATTTTTTTAATTAGCAGATTCTAAAAACAACAATTCTTCTTCAGTAAACCCGGCCTTCTTACGAACGTCATGATCAAAGGGGCCGCGTAAAACACCCTTCATATATTCATTTATTAAATCTTTAAATATCTCTTCTGAATTAAGACCACGTTCTTCACACAAGTAGCGAAACCATCGTGTTCCAATTTCTACATGACCAATTTCATCTCGATGAACAATCGCGAGTATATCAACCGCCTTATCATCACCAATATTTTTAAGCTTTTTAACAATCCCAGGAGTCACATCTAAACCACGAGCTTCCAAAACACGAGGTACTAATGCCATTCGAACCATAGGGTCATGGGCTGTCATCAAAGCACTTTCCCACAAACCATTGTGAGCAGTAAAATCACCGTAAGTATAACCCAGTGAGGATAAATGCTTACTCAGCAATTCAAAATGATAGGCTTCTTCTTTCGCAACTTTAACCCAGTCATCATAAAACGCATCCGGCATATCCTGGAAACGATACACAGCATCCCAGGCAAGATTGATAGCATTAAATTCAATATGACAAATTGAATGAATCAACGCTGCATGCCCGATCTTACTGCCGGGCTTACGACGAGTTAACTCTCTAGGTGGAACTAATTCAGGTTTATCCGGATGGCCTGGCTCTTCAAACTTCAGTATTGGACTGAGCTTGTCCAGTGATAATTTATGTTGTTGCCAAGCTTCAGCTGTCTCATAACTTAACGCTATTTTCTCAGTTGGTAAGCATGCTTTAATACACATCTCTGCCTGTTTATATAATGAAGGCTTATTCATCTGGTCATTTTAACAAGATAAGCTTTATGACGCACCAGAAATAGGTACTTTTAAGGCGATAACAAGGTCCATTACATTGGTTCCCGTTGGTCCTGTTGAAATAAGATCTCCGGCATTCGCTAAAAATGTTCCAGCATCTGCAGCAGCAAGGTACTTTTTCGCATGCTGATAATTCTCTCCGCGTTTTAATGTAGAACCATCAATAATTGCGCCGGCATCATCAGTAGGTCCATCACTACCGTCTGTTGCTCCAACTAAGACCGTAATTCCCTTAATCTTTTCCAGCTTACAAGCAAGCGCAAGCGCCAGGGATTGATTTCGACCACCTCGTCCAGGCTGTTTTGGCAAAGTTAGAGTTGGTTCACCTCCCCAAATATGTAGCCCTGGTTTAGCTTTTTTAAGGACATTAGACAATGATTCTGACAGCTCGAAAACATCGCCATATAAAGTCTGTCCATGATAATTAACTTCATAACCAGCCTGTTTCGCTTGTTTAATAATAGACTGACAAGCCATCTCATTACTGGCAATAATATGTGATTCCACTAAAACAGATGGTATTTGTTTTGGGGGTTGTATATATTTTTCTAACCAATCCGGTATTTGTGGCAAAGAGACATTTTGTTTGCCTTTGACAAACAGGCCTGAACCAATAGAGCCGATATCTTCAGCCTCATCCATTTTCACATCAGATATGAGAAGCTGAGTCATAGTGTTTTGTGCTAAATATTTGAGCGCGCCACCACCTTTAATTAATGACACAGCCTGACGGACTTTATTTATCTCATGAATATCCAGTCCACTCGCAAGAAGACATTTATTCATTCTTTGCAAAAGTTCCAAGTCCATATTCTTGGGCAAAACTTCAACTAATGCAGATGCACCACCTGAAATTAAAGCTAATAACTTTGTCTCTTCGGGGATATTACTGATAAATTCCAGGAACTTAGTGCCAGCAAATAAACTCTGTTCGTTAGGGACAGGGTGACCTGCTTCAATACAGGGATGGCTCAATGATTTATCACCATACCCCTTTTTTGTAATAACAAGAGCAGACTGAATTTGATCTTTTAGCTGATTTTTTGCACCTAACATCATTGCAGCAGCGGCCTTACCTATCGCAACAACCGCAACGTTACCTGTGATTGGATTGCTTATTAAATGTTGTTCAACGGCATGACAACCATTCACTGCTTTGAGTGCTGAATAATATAATTCATTCAATATTTGTTTAGGTTCTTGAGTTTTAATCATGATCACGGATGAATTCAAGGGTAATTGTGTCGAGATTTAACATTTGTTTCATTGATCTTAATATTTATGGCTGCTATAAAAAGTTATACAATTATATGTTATTGGCGAATTTTTGAAAATCGCTACAAATAGGGAGGGAATTTAATGAATATGCCAAAACCCATTTATGAAACTTTACCTGTACTATATGTAATCGGTGGTGTTGCTGCCATGTCTGCCGTTGACTCATTTATGTCTTTTATCTCAGGCATTTTACTGGGAGCTTCAGGTATCATGATTATGTTTCTAAGACGTGATTTCAGACGTACTCAAAATACTGAATAACACCTCGCCCCATTATATATTACTCAACGCCCCATCACCGGGGCGTTATTTTTTGTGAAATTTAAATGGTTTAGATAAATTAATTCACTTATTATATAAAGACAAAATAATTTGTGGAATATATATGTCTCTTTTATCTACTCTAAAAATTTCAATTTCTAAAGCAGGTTCAACAAAATTATTCCTGTCGTTATTATTTATAATCGCCATTGTTTTAAATTTAACTCAGGTACTCGATACCTCCAGCAAGCAACATATTGATAAAGCATTTAATCGTGCTCTCATTACCTTTGGTATAGCTAAAACCTTAAATGGCGTTATCTCTGTGGCGCAAGGTACAGAGATTGCGATTCAACCTGCCGGCATTGGCATAAACCTGACACCAGGTCAAATACTCGATCCAGTTAATGATTTAGTTGAACGATTTTCATGGATCATGCTCGCAAGTACAACATCATTAGGAATACAAAAAGTATTTCTCACTATGAGTGTCTGGCCAACATTCAGTTATTTTCTGGTTGCCTTACTTGCCCTCGGATTACTCCTAATTTTCACTAAAACTAGAAAGTATTTTCATTTACGTATTTTTATATTACGTATTTCTTTATTATTTATCGTTGTACGTTTTGTTGTTCCCTTCTCAGGATTGGCAAATGAATTTGTATACCAGGTTTTTCTTGAAAAAGAATATGTAATATCAACAAAAACATTGGAAACAACAGCTCAGGAAATTGGCCAGTTAAACGATATAGATCAATATAGTCAACTTGAAAATAAAAAGAACTCAAGAAAGAAAAGTTCATTTTGGCAAAGCGCGAAAGATCTTTATAACTCAACTGCTGAGATGTTGGATATAAATAAAAGAATTGAAAAATATAAACAAGCCGCAACAGAAACAACTCGCCATATAGTAAATTTAATAGTCGTTTTCTTATTTCAAACCATTATCATTCCACTAGGCTTTATATTCTTAATTTATGCCATATTTAAATACATTGTAAGACTTAATTTTAATACTTAAATCATTATTTACTTACAACCTGATTGATGATTTCTCGAATCTCAGGGATGCATGAACCACAATTTGTACCAGCTTTAAGTACTTCTCCTACTTGTTCAGGCGTTGTTAAACCCTGAGCAGCAATGGTTTCTTTCAATGTATTAATCCCAACATTAAAACAAGCGCAAACTGCTCGTCCCGCATCTTTTTGCGCACCAGCGGGTTTACCACTTAAAATACTGATTCTATCTTTATCATCAAGCTTATCGTCTTTGAATAATTTTAATAACCAGTCTCGTTCTGGCAAAGAAAAGTCAGGACCAATAAAGATACAACTTTCCAAGCGACCATTTTCTATGCGTGCTGCACGATAACGATTTGCCGCAGCATCATGATATTCGGTCCATTGAACTTCATCGGCATGCTGACATAATAAACTTCGAGCACATACAGCCCAGTCTCGGGGTATTTCATCACCCGAAATTTCATAGCGCCATAAACCCTGGCCACGGCTACGCGCCCAGTAACTCGCATTCACTACATCTAACTTACGTCGTGACAATATAAAACCATACCACTGTGCTTTATAAGACTTTATATTAACCGGTGTTGCTTTATATTCTGGTTGTCCAGAAAAAGGATCAACCACAGCAGCAATTAAGCTATCAACAAGTGCATTATTAGCAAACTGGTCATTCCAATGCATAGGTATAAAAACACTACCTGGCTGTTGTGATTCTGAAACATTTACTCGACATACTATCTTACCTAGCGAACTTGTTATCTCAGCCAATTCATTATCCTGAAGAGATACTTTGCTGGCATCAAGAGGATGAATTTCTACATACGGTTCATAAATATGTCCGGATAAACGAACTGATTTTCCTGTACGTGTCATGGTGTGCCATTGATCACGTATACGTCCTGTATTTAAACGTAATGGATAGTCACTGGATAATTTTTTTGCCGGAGCATGATTTTTTACTGATATAAATTGTGCTTTATGGCTGTTAGTGTAAAAACGTCCATCACCAAATAGTCGATCTGTTCCAGTTGGTTTTTCTTTTGTTACTGGCCATTGCATTGGCTCTAGATCATCATACTCGGCATAACTTAAGTATTGTAAACCTGAAATATCAAAATCACGTTCTCCCTTGTTTTTATAACCTGAAAGAAAAGCATGTTCTTTAAATATATCGGCAGGTTCACCATATGAAAAACTATCTGCAAAACCTAAACGCTTTGCGACTTCAGAAATAATCCACCAATCAGCACGTGCTTCACCCGGCGAAGGAAGAAAAGCACGTTGACGAGTTATGCGTCTTTCAGAGTTTGTCACCGTACCATCTCGCTCACCCCATGTCTGTGCGGGAAGCAAGACATTAGCATAACGCGTTGTATCTGTAGTTCGTATACAATCTGAGACAACAACAAAATCACATTTTTCTAAGGCACGTTTAACTTTATTATTATCAGGCATTGTTACTGCTGGATTGGTTGCCATAATCCATACCGCTTTAATCTCGCCCGAAGCCATTGCATCAAAAAGATCAACTGCCTTTAGCCCTTCTTTATCAGCAATAACAGGGGACTTCCAAAACTCTTTGACTAACTCTCGATGCTCTTTATTATCGATCGCCATATGCGCAGCAAGTTGATTCGCTAAGCCACCTACTTCACGCCCTCCCATGGCATTAGGTTGCCCGGTAAATGAAAAGGGGCCCATTCCAGCTCGGCCAATACGGCCCGTAAATAAATGACAGTTAATAATACTATTAACTCTATCAGTACCATAAGACCATTGATTTATGCCTTGAGAAAATACGGTTACCACTCTTTCGGTACGCGCAAATAAGCGATAAAACTTTTCAACAAGTTCAAGATCAAGATTACACAGCTTTGCTACATCTTCAGTTGTTGAAGCATAGGACTCTGCCATTTGTAATGCTTCATTCAAACCTTCAGTATAATTATCAACAAACAATTCATTTTTTTCATTTACATTATTTAAATGCACTAACAAACCATTAAATAAAACATGATCTGTTCCGGGCTTAATCGCTAAATGAATATCTGCAATATCACAACTTGCGGTATGACGTGGATCGATAACAATCACCATCATATCTGGATTATCCTGTTTTGCTTTTTTGATTCGTTGGAATAAAACGGGATGACACCAAGCTGTATTTGAACCCGTGAGAATAACAAGTTTGGCTCTTTCCAAGTCTTCGTAACTACACGGAACGGCATCGGCACCAAAAGCACGTTTTTGTGCTGCTACTACTGATGACATACAAAGACGAGAATTTGTATCAATATTTGCACTGCCAATAAATCCTTTCATTAATTTATTAGCAACGTAATAGTCTTCAGTTAAGAGCTGACCCGATACATAAAAGGCAACCGAATCAACTCCATGTTCTTTAATAATTTCCTGAAATCGATAAGCAACAGTGTTTAAAGCCGTATCCCAACTTTGAGTATTACCTTCAACTTCCGGATACAACAAACGTCCTTCCATACCCAAGGTGTCACCAAGTGCTGCACCCTTAGAGCATAAACGGCCAAAGTTTGAAGGGTGCTCTGGATCAGCCACAATTGTGACTCCACCCTCTTCATCCATTTGCGCTAATACACCACAACCGACACCACAGTAAGGACATGTTGTTTTAACTTCTGAGAACACAGTGTTGGTTACCTAGAATATAAATGAACGCTAATATTAGCACGAAGAATAATTTTTTTACGAATACACATAAAAAAACGGCATAGAGTTTTCACTCTATGCCGTTTTTAATTATTAGTAACAAATTCAGACTAGGCTGTAATTTCAACCCTTGTCATACTTTCGTTTACACGTTCCCGCATTTCCTTACCCGGTTTGAAGTGAGGAACATACTTTGCAGTCAGCTCCACAGAATCACCCGTTTTTGGATTACGACCCACACGAGGTGGACGGTAATGTAATGAAAAGCTACCAAAACCACGAATCTCGATACGCTCGCCATTCGCCAACGTTGTCGCCATATGCTCCAACATGTTCTTAACGGCCAACTCAACGTCTTTATAAGCCAGCTGAGTCTGTTTTTGCGCCAGAATTTCGATTAGTTCTGATTTTGTCATTGTTATTCCTAAACGATTTACTTGTCTATTTGCTAACTATAATACAAGTTACGCCAATATGGAATCCAATTTTGTCACTAATATCAGGAACTTACTCGTCCCCGCTATCCATTTGCTTCTTCAGTAAATCACCTAAAGTGCCGCCTGTTGGCGCTGAACCACTCTTATAATCACTGATTGTTGCTTTTTCTTCAGCAGTGTCTTTCGCTTTGATTGATAAGCTAATGTTACGGCTCTTACGATCAATACCTGTGAATTTAGCTTCAACTTCTTCACCAGAAGTTAAAACTGTACGCGCATCTTCAACACGGTCACGTGAAAGTTCTGATGCACGAAGGTAACCTTCAACACCATTACCTAAATCGATCACTGCGCCTTTAGCATCAACTTCACCAATCACACCTTTAACGATAGTGCCTTTTGGATTCGCTGCTACGAAATCAGCATACGGGTCTTTATCTAATTGCTTAATACCTAAAGAGATACGTTCGCGTTCCGGGTCAACAGAAAGAACAACAGCTTCAATCTCGTCACCTTTCTTATAACTACGAACTGCTTCTTCACCCGCATCGTTCCAGGAAATATCAGATAAGTGAACTAAACCATCGATGCCGCCGTCCATACCAATGAAGATACCGAAGTCAGTGATTGATTTGATTGTTCCTTTAACTTTGTCGCCCTTAGTGAAGTTACCAGCGAAGTCATCCCAAGGATTAGCTTGGCATTGCTTCATACCTAATGAAATACGACGACGTTCTTCGTCAATATCAAGTACTACAACTTCAACTTCATCACCTAGTGCAACAACTTTGCTTGGGTGAATGTTCTTGTTAGTCCAATCCATTTCTGAAACGTGAACCAAACCTTCAACACCTTCTTCAAGTTCGATGAAACAACCGTAGTCAGCAATGTTGCTTACCTTACCGAATAAACGAGTGTGCTCTGGGTAACGACGAGCGATATCAACCCAAGGATCTTCACCCAGTTGCTTCAAGCCAAGTGATACACGCATACGTTCTTTATCAAACTTAAGAACTTTAACGTCAATCTCAACGCCTACTTCAACAATTTCACTTGGGTGCTTAACACGCTTCCAAGCCATATCTGTGATGTGTAATAAACCATCTACACCACCTAAATCAACGAATGCGCCATATTCAGTTAAGTTCTTAACAACACCCTTAACAACTGCGCCTTCTTGCATGCTTTCTAATAGAGCATCGCGATCCGCGCCGCCTTCTAATTCAACAACAGCACGACGTGAAACAACAACGTTGTTACGTTTTTGATCAAGTTTAATTACTTTAAATTCTAATTCTTTGTTCTCTAAGTAGCTGGTATCGCGAACTGGGCGTACATCAACTAATGAACCAGGTAAGAATGCGCGGATGTTACCAAGGTCAACTGTGAAGCCACCTTTAACTTTATCAGCGATTGTACCAACAACTGTTTCATTTGCTTCGTGAGCAACTTCAAGAGTAGTCCATGCTTCTGCACGTTTTGCTTTTTCACGTGATAAACGTGTTTCACCAAAACCGTCATCCATCATGTCCATTGCAACGTCTACTACGTCGCCAACAACAACTTCAATTTCGCCGTTTTCATTAAAAAACTGTGATAAAGGAATAACACCTTCTGACTTAAGACCGGCGTTAACAACAACGAAGTCACTATCAATTTGTACAACTGTGCCTGAAATAATAGAACCAGGACGCATTTGCGTGTTAACTAAACTTTCTTCAAATAATTCTGCAAAACTTTCGCTCATTTTAGATATGCCTTAGATCGATAAATTGATCTGGGTTATGTCATAGCTGGTCTCTGGCGAGGCAAACACTACGAACTGTTAATTAAAATAGATTTGATACACTTGCGTTATCAAATCCGATAAACTTATTTCCTAAATTCAGGACTCAAAATTGTTTTTCACAAATTGCTAAAACTTTTTCCACAACTTGTTCAATACTTAAATCTGACGTATCAATTTGAATCGCATCATCTGCTGGTTTTAGCGGTGATGCTGAACGAGAACTATCTCTCTCGTCCCTCTCGTTGATGTCCCTCAAAAGGGCGGCAAGGTTACCATCAATACCCTTTGATTTCAACTGTTTATAGCGTCTTTGAGCCCGTTCTTCGGCACTCGCAGTGAGGAAGATTTTGGCTTTAGCATCGGGGAAAATAGCCGTTCCCATGTCCCTGCCATCTGCCACTAAGCCGGGATTTTGGCGAAAATCGCGTTGGCGTTGGAACAAGGCTTCGCGCACTTTAGGCATTGCCGCTACTATCGAAGCTAATTTACCCGTCTCTTCTGTACGTAATTCTGCTCCGACCTGCTTTCCTTCCAGAATAATCTGTAATTCTTGGGTCACACCACCATCAGATTGACTAGAATCGGCAGCAACGAGCTTAAACTCTACATCTAAATGAGCCCCAAAATTGGCAATTTCATCTTCATTTTCGAATGAAAGCTGGTTATTTTGTGAGCCAAACCCCACTAATCGATACAAAGCACCACTATCGAGAACATGCCAACCCAATTTTTGTGCAACATGCTGAACAATCGTACCTTTGCCCGAACCACTGGGACCATCAATGGTTAAAACTGGAGGCAACATTTTATCGTCCATAGATATCTTCATAACGGATAATATCGTCTTCACCAAAATAACTACCTGACTGTACTTCGATCATCTCTAAAGGAATAGAACCTGTATTTTCCAATCGGTGTTTAGTCCCTACAGGAATATAGGTAGATTCATTTTCAGTCACCATAAACGTCTCATCACCACGTGTAACTTTTGCGGTACCATTTACCACGATCCAGTGTTCCGCACGATGATGATGCATTTGTAATGACAATACACCGCCAGGATCAACTGTAATGCGTTTCACATGGTACCTTTCACCCATATCGATGCTGTCATAATTACCCCACGGACGAAAAACACAGCGGTGGTTAAGGTGTTCTTCTCTACCTTCAGACTTAATCCATTCCACTACTTTTTTAACATCCTGAACCTGGTTTCGATCAGCCACAAGAATTGCATCTGCAGTTTCTATAACAACAAT
>JAUVGM010000150.1 GCA_030593785.1 Gammaproteobacteria bacterium
GTTGTTTTGAACCATGGTGCATAAAATTCATAATGATCATGGCATCTTTATCATTATTTTCAATTGCGGCTTCTATCTTGCGTTGTTTGCGATAAATCCGATTTAACTGTTGTTTTAAATCCCAGACATAGACCACCTCAACCATATAAGGATGATGACGAAATTTATTTAGTACAAAAGCGACTATCGCCGCTGCAATGACGACACCTGCCAGATTGTGAAAAAGATATGACGCTTCCGGGTTGCTGAAAAGGGAAATAAATGATGCAGAAGTCGCGGGTGCGACAATTAAAAGAGCAAATACTATACCGGCAAATACCATTCGAAGATGCTTTCTATAACGAATCTTATTAATCTCTCTGAGCTGCATATAAATGACCTAATATTAAAGAAAGATAATTTTACCTTACTTTCGACCAGGAAGCCCGTAGCTATTCATTGGGAATAATTGACGTTAGAGATCTTTGAGATAAGATATTTGGACTCAATTAAAGGGGGCAGCCCCCTATAAAACGACCTGCAGGATTAAATAACAATCACACCAAATTCGCTCTCTTCGATCGCCGGACGTTCCTGACGTCGAGCTGTTTATGTAAGCGTTGAACCCGCAACCGTTCTCAGAAGTTGACAATTAATATCCAAACGTCTGCTTTGTGTTTTGATATAATAGTTTTTCTATTAAACTGTCAGGAAATGTATAAGCCATTTAGAAATGTGTTTGATGAGGTTTGAACTATTACAGTTAAAGTGAATTTACCAGACTAAATCATCAGGAACCTGGAAATCTGCATACGGATCATTCTCATCTATTACTTGTTCTTCTTTCTCAAATAAAATAACGCGTTTTTCATTTCGTTGTTGTATTTTTTCAGCTATAAGTTTAGGGATGAGTTCGTAACGACCTTCGATACGTGCAATGCCTAACTTACCATCGATAACTTGTTGTTTCATTTCCGCATTCACGTAGATGCGATTAACTTTTTTACGATGTTCGAAGTTATAAACGATGTCACATGCATCATTTCGTTTTAAGCAATTTTTTATGATTAACTGGTCAATTTCAACCGAGGTGGCTTTTTGTTTTGCTTGTTCTTCTTTACGCAGATTTAATGCTTTATCGTGTTCCGCTTTTTCTTTAGCCGCCTGTTGTATTTTAAGTTTATTTTCGTCAACAACAGTATTCTTTTTAGAACGTTGTTCTTTTTTCTTTTTACCCGAAGCCGACTGCGCTTTTTTGACTTGTTGCTTTGTCACTACGCCTGCTTTAAGAAACTGATCTTGAAAAGGATTGCCCATGATTATCTCGTTGTTTTATTAAAGGTACCGGCTATCAAAATCTTTCCACGGATAGTGAGAAGCTTGAGAACGAGGAAAAAACCGATGAAAAAGCGGAGTGTACGATAAGTACATGAGCATTTTGAATCTGTTTTTGACGCGGTTATCGGGCTTCTCACTATTTGTGGAATGGTTTTTAATTGACGGGTAGTTTTGCACGTAAAGCATCACGATCAAACCACCAGCTTTCTTCTCCAACAATAGAATTAACAACTAGTGATAAGCGGGGAAGAAAAATTGCCGGATCGTTAAGTTCAAGCTTGAATAACCACGCATCCATTTCTTTTTGTGTTTGCACATTACTATGACGTTTAGCAACATTACCTAATATTGTTTTAGCTAAAAAAGTCATGCTGTCATGATTTTCATCTGTTGAACGAATATCCGCAATGTAATATCCCACCATTGCCGCTACCGCAGCACCATCTGAATCAGCAGGCGTCTCATCAACAATGTGATTCAGCACTGCAACCGAGGTATCTGCTGCAATAGGATAGGTTACGGCTAACCAAACACCATGACCTAATGCAACAATCGAAGCAGGTTGTTCTGTTTGATACATGACATTGCATGCTTCAACAGCATGTTGCCATTCTTCTGTTTCAATAAATGTGTTGAACGTTGCGCGAGCCTGATTCCAGGCATCTTCTTTTTGGTCTAATGCCAGTAATAGTTCAGAAATATCTAATTGAACTAATGCACGTTCGAGTTCGCTACTGTCTGCAGGTAACGATTTAAGCTTGTCCTGATAACTTACCAGCTGATCGGCCAATGCCTGACGCTCATCACCAGATAAAGCTGCGCTAAGGGTATTTGATTCGCTCATGTAAAACTCCTGCATCCACTATCTAAAAATTGGGCCGGCTATTATAACGAAAAAAGCATCAGAATTTGCTTATATATAAACTAATTTAACCTTTAATATAAGATGGGTATTTGTACAGGGATGCGGTGAACTTAAAAGGCTCTGTCGGTGTCATCTATTTACGTCTATATTTAAATAGCTATTTTATAATAATCAAAAAAAGGTCAATACTATGTCTCCATTATCAGAGACCTCAACACAAGGTTTAGATTTTCTTTCATCCCTCTTTATCTTTATGGTGGGATTTGTTGTTTTAATTATCATATTCTTGTTTATTTCTGATGTATCTCAAACTAAAGATGCGATTCGGCGTAATTATCCTGTCATAGGACGGTTTCGTTATCTATTCAGTACCTTAGGTGAATTTTTTAGGCAATATTTTTTCGCCATGGATCGTGAAGAAATGCCATTTAATCGTGCGGAACGAGAGTGGGTGAATAAATCTTCCCGGGCGATTGATAACACCATGGCATTTGGTTCAACTAAAAACCTGACACCTACGGGTACGCCTTTATTTATAAACTGTCCTTTTCCTACCTTAGATGAACACGCGACTTCTGCACCGGCTGTTATTATTGGGCCACATTGCAGGGAACCGTATGCAGCAGGCTCGGTAATAAACATATCGGGTATGAGTTTTGGTGCGATATCAAAACCTGCCGTTCGTGCTTTATCCAAAGGTGCAAAATTAGCAGGATGCTGGATGAACACAGGTGAAGGGGGGCTATCAAAGCATCATCTGGAAGGTGGCTGTGATCTTGTTATGCAAATAGGAACGGCAAAGTATGGTGTGCGCACGGCAGATGGCAAACTGGATGATAATAAATTGCGAGAAATAGCAAACATTCCACAGATGAAAATGTTTGAAATTAAAATGAGTCAGGGTGCTAAACCAGGTAAGGGAGGTATTTTACCCGGGGCAAAAGTCACTGCAGAGATTGCAAAAATTCGCGGTATTGAAGCGGGTAAAGATTCTATATCACCGAATCGTCATCCTGAAATTAGTAACATTAAAGAGTTATTAGCTTTTATTAAACACATACGAGAGGTCACAGGAAAACCAACAGGCTTCAAAGCGGTTATGGGAGCGTATGGTTGGTTAATACAAATGTGTGAAGAAATTCAACGGTGCGGTGCAGAATGCGCTCCCGATTTTATAACCCTTGATAGTTGTGACGGTGGCACCGGGGCCGCACCTATGCCCTTAATGGATGATGTTGGTCTGCCTATTAAAGAGTCGTTGCCTATGCTGGTTGATATTTTATCGCAGTATGGTTTACGTGATCGCATTCGTGTGACCGTATCGGGTAAATTGATTACACCATCCGGAGTTGCATGGGCTTTGTGTAGCGGGGCTGATTTTATAACTTCTGCTCGTGGCTTTATGTTTTCTTTAGGCTGTATTCAGGCATTAAAGTGTAATAAGAATACCTGTCCAACCGGAATCACGACACATAATAAAGGTTTACAAAAAGGGTTAGACGTAGAGGAAAAATCTGTACGCGTTAAAAACTTTGTAGAAAAAATACATTATGGCATAGGTTTAATTGCGCATTCATGTGGAGTAAAACATCCACGAGAATTATCGCGGATGCATTGTCGTATTGTGCAGGCAGACGGAAAATCTGTACCACTTGATGTGTTATATCCAGAACCTGAGGTGTTAGAAAAATATAAATAAGGTCGCAGGGGTCGGAGTCAAACTGGAACAAAATATCTTATCTATTTACCGAGTCATATCCAGTTTGACTCCGACCCCATGTTCTAACTCTGTGGTAAATGATTTTTAATCGGTATGCTTATACTGGTTTTAATGCGGTAGAAAATAAAGTTTGTACGTCCATCCATATCCCGTCATCGGTTTTGAGTTTGTTAATTTCAAGACGATGTTTGGTTTCAAATTCAGTTCGATGTTCTTGTGGCAACAGTTCATATAAACCACGATAGCCCGCGCTTTGTATTACTTCCCACCAATGCTTGAACTGACCTAAGTGGTAACCGAGCTGTGCTTGAGTTACTTGTGGTGCATCAAAACCATTATCAAGTAATATCTGTTTACATAAGTCTTCTTCAGCCAGTTGTAACCAACGTGGAGTTGGCGGAACAATGCCGTACTCGGCAAGATTCTTCATAAATATTTCTGTTAGTGGTTGAAATGAAGATGGTGCGAAGCTGGTAAAAATAAGTTTCCCTCCCGGTTTTAAAACACGTAACCAGCTTTTTAATGCTGCAGACATATCCGGCATAAAAAATAATCCATACGAACATGTGATGACATCAAAGGAATTACTTTTAAACTCCAGATTTTCTGCATCCATAACATGAAAATCAACATTATCCAGCCCGGCGTGTTTAAGATTATCCTGAGCTTGATTGATCATGTTTTCAGATAAATCAATTGCCTGAACACGTCCGTCCCCTTTAAGACATTGTGCGGCAGCCATCGCAACCATACCTGTTCCTGTTGCTATATCGAGCACTTTTTGATTTGGTTTTATATTTGCGTAATCAATGAGCTTGTCTGCACAAGCAGGAAAAAAACGTAAAGAAGGGTTGTCATATTTTGTTGCAACTAAGTCAAAGACATTAGTGATTGCTTGTTTCTCATCCATGTATAAATCCTAAAATTTGTTTGTAATATTTTCGCGTTAGGGGTCGGAGTCAAACGGGAACGAAAATACCTTATTCATCCAGAGAAGTATAATCCGTTTGACTCCGACCCCTCCGGTAATTAAGCGTAATTGGCCTGAATGATTTTCTGTGTAAATTCAGGTCGTAAATAAAATCCGCGAGGCAAGGTTTGAATCGTGTTGCCTTCATCATCAAGTGTTGTTGTTAACGCTTTTGAATTTGCACCTTTAGGACGAATTTGTAAATATCGTCCCATGTGAGATGTTATCTCTTCAAGTCTACCAAGACAAACCAGCTCCATTAATTCTTCCCAATCCTGTTGCAGTTGTGTTGCTTCGGCTTCACTTGGACTCCACAAAATAGCATTACCGATATGACGTTCAGCCAGAGGAATTCGTTTGTCTGCTTCTATGGGTAACCAAAGTACACGCTGTAACTTTCTTTTTAACCAGGATGTCGCCCATTCCTGTTCATGCAGATTTGTTAACGGAACGGTACAAACATAGGTTGATTCTTTAGGTTTGCCTGATGGCGTAAGGGGTAATGTTTTAAGCTCAACCTGAATAAGTTGAAAGTCAGGTTCGGCTCGGGAAGAGGCAGTGGCGCCTAAACTTGTCTCAAGCAATTGTCCCATCCAGCCTTTTGCATGCCGAATATCTTTTGGCAAAGGTTGATTAAAGTTGCTGGATAACTGTTGCAGCGTTAAACCTGCAAGTTTTCTTGCGCGGCTTAATAATTCTTCTTCGCTATTTGGTGGTGTAGGAGGGGTGACTGACATACCTGTATTGTATGCCAGTCATTTATAGATAAAAAGTTTAACGACTTACTAAATCAAAAGAAGAGCTGCCTTTAGTACAGGAAATAATATTTTTATTTTTAATATGGCAGGACAGTTTCCGTTTTTTACCCTGTTTGCCTTTTTTAATGCGAGAAGCGGTTTTTTCAATGAGATCGCCATCACCATCTTCAACAGACAATGACTCAACGTTTAGCACATTATTCGAATACACAATGTCAAATGATGTTCTGTTTTTTACCTTGATACGACTCTCAACGTAGTAGTTAATCAGTTCGGTACCGGTGCTGCGTTCCTGTGAGGTAGAAATACAATGTAGGGTATTAGCGGATCCATTTACACAATTTGTAATATTTGATGGTAAGTAACCGACTGCTTTTTTACGTTTAAACCATTGGCCATTTGCGATAGTGCTAAGGGTAACTGTCGGTGTCGCACTACGAACTGCCGTACGAGTGGGCTTTGTAGTAGTACGGTTAACCGTTCCCGTTGTTGCTGCGGGTAAGTTTTTTAAACGTGTAATTCTATCCTTAGCAAGATAATAACCATATTTATCTGACTCGCTATACCAGTAAATGGCTTT
>JAUVGM010000208.1 GCA_030593785.1 Gammaproteobacteria bacterium
AGTAGCACGCTAAGTCAATGGGCTTTTGATCGAGGCATATTCTGCAACCAAAATGGTTTAATCAGTATAGTTATCAGTTGTAATGGACCGCATATGGCAATGGATGATGATACACTCGCACAAACTGTTCACGATGAAATAGCAATGCTCTTTACTACTAAACCCGCATTAATAAAATCATTTGTCATACGTGAAAAAAGAGCCACGTTTGCATGTACAGTTAACATTAATGATATACGCCCACGAAATGAAACGTCCGTTAAAGGTTTGTTTCTTGCTGGCGATTACACCAACACAGGTTATCCCGCGACATTAGAAGGTGCCGTTCGAAGTGGTTTAGCGGCGGCAGAACAAATTTCTGTCATTGCGAAGGAATAAAATGACTGCGGCAATCTCATGCAAAGAATGATAAAGCTTGAGATTGCCACGTTAGTACTAAAAAATATATTTTTTAGTACTTCCTCGCAATGACAGCTGATATTGATAATTTAATAAAGATGAATATTATGAATGAATTAATCCAAATACCCACAAACTTCAAACCTCAAGCAAACTGTCTTAAAGATAAAGTTATTCTTATCACAGGCACAGGTGATGGCATTGGTGCAGTTGCAGCAAAGACATTTGCTAAACATGGTGCAACGGTTATTTTATTAAGTAAAACAGAAAAAAAGATCATCGCTGTTTATGATGAAATAGTGAATGCAGGCCACCCACAACCTGCCATTATCACTTTAAACCTCGAAGAAGCAACAGCTGAAGATTATGCGGGTTTAGCTCATACCATTGAAAGTGAATTTGGCCATCTTGATGGTTTATTACATAACGCTGCAATGTTTGAAGGATTAAGTCCTATCACTCAGTTTGATAACACGATATGGAACCGCATTGTACAAGTTAATTTACATGCTCCCTTCCTATTATCACAAGCGATGATTCCTTTATTAAATAAATCAAAGTCTTCATCTATGATCTTTACCAGCTCAGGTGTGGCACATCAAGGCCGCGCTTACTGGGGAGCCTATGGTGTAACAAAAGCGGCTGGTGATAATTTAATGGGTATTCTTGCAGATGAATTAGAACTCAATACTCCGATCAGAGTGAACAGTATTGATCCTGGTCGAGTGCGAACACGTATGCGTGCATTAGCTAATCCAGGTGAAGATCCTATGTCGATACCCGCACCTGAAGAACTGATGGATGCTTACTTATACTTAATGAGTGATGAGAGCAAAGAGTTAAATGGAAAAATTATTGCTTGTAAAAAAAGATAATTTTAGTTGCAAGTAAATGTCTGCTTTCAAAAGTAGAAAGAGTCATTTCTCCGTTTCTGTCGAGCAAAGACACTCAATCAATCGCTCTACCTGTTGAGTGCAACAGCCACTTCCTACTGTGGCATAGGTCTGTTTTTTAACCTCTCTCACAGTCGTAGCCCCATTTACGATGGCATTGATAATATCCATCTTAGGAACCTCATTACAGACACATAGATTTTTGTCTAAATCCTTCTTAAGAATAGGTGGAAGTTTATCCAGAGGATTTGTGGCAGGATCAACTTTCAAAGTATAACCAGAGTAGGCAACCTACTCTTTTCCCTTCAACATTGATTTTAAATCTGCAAACGGATTATGGGTGGCAGTGCTGCCTTTAGACTCAGATGTTGAACCATTTCCCATATGCGCTTCTAACTGTCGTTGATGTTCATTGTCATGGCAATATATGCACAATAATTCCCAGTTACTACCATCAGAAGGATTATTATCATGATTGTGATCTCGATGATGAACTGTTAGTTCACTTATGTTTGTATGAACAAACTCACGACTACAACGACCACAAATATGTGGATACATACCAAGAGCCTGTTCTCGGTATCCTTTTCCACGCTCTTCACTTGCTCGCCTTGCCTCAGCAACAACTTTATCTAATTTTTCTGTATCTATTTTAGCCATAATAATCTCCTGCTTTTGAGTATATTAAACTCAGGGATTACTGTCATTACAAGCTTTGTTTTTATGGCGGAGCAATATCAATAAAAGTATAATATCGTTCAGTTTTGGTTTTATCTGTTCTTCGTAGGTGCGAATTCATTCGCACGCAAAGGTAAAAACAACTATCGTGGTCGATACTTACACCGCGTTCGAATGAATTCGAACCTACATAAAAACCTGTAAAATTCAGCCTAATAACATTACCTTTACCTATTTAATCATCACAATGACTGCCATATATGGGTAAATATTAGAGATGCTGGCTTTTCACTTTCAAGCCACACATAAGCATATTGCTCATATTCAACAGCAAGTATATCTGCCTGATTTTTCTCTATACCTAAAATAAAAAAACTCTCTTCAGCTGGCCACGATAATTCCTCACCCTGCCCAACAGCATTAAATACTGTGTAGTTTTTAATCTTTAAATTTAATTCATTATTTCTTGATTTATTGTCTGGCAAAGATAATGCCTGACTTCGAGGATTCCAGGCAGTTAATATTACTGCTGTTCTTTCTTTATTAACTAACTTTTGTATAACCGGTGGAAGTGGCTTTTCTATTTTAATGTCGTATTTTTCACCATCAACAAATACTAAGTAAGTTGTATCTAAATACGCTTTTTCTAATTCACTCTTCATATCTAGTTCCACCAGACAGCAAAACCACGTTTACGTAGATGTTCTCCTAGCAAGGCTTCTTTATACTCTGCTTCTTTTCGTGTCGCTATAGGATTATATTTTTCAAAGAGTTTATATCGAAGACGAATACCGTATTTTTTAGCATATCGATTCGCTTTAATACCAGCTTTGTGTTGATCAAAACGATCATCCGGGGATTTGGCAGTTTGGCCGACATATACGCAGGGATAGTCATCAATATAATCGGGGTTCATTTCACGAAATTTTTTAACCGAAAGAACGTCTTTATCTAAATCGATAACATAAATACTATAGACGTTTTTCTTTCTGCCCATTTTATTTATTCAGTAGTGATACTATTCGCTGCTAACATTATTATGCGCTTTAATACAAAAAATAATAAAAAATGAATTCCAGTTATCGTAACCATCAAGGTCATCAATATTATTAAGCTCTGTTTCTTTTTTTAGATATTCAACTGTTTTGGTAATATGTTCATCATCAATACCATTTAACTTAATGACATCAACAGCGGCCTGAGAAGGAGACCATTCATTTAGTAGTTTAGACATATTTAAATATTATCTTTTACATTTCCGCATTATGATAAACGTTTTGCACGTCATCATTGTCGTTTAACATATCCATAAACTTTTCAAATAGCTCAACGTCTTCGCCACTGATTTTAGTCGTTGATTGCGGGAGGAATGTAATCATATCTGTTTCAAATTCAACATCTTCACCCAACAATGCGGTTAATGCGACTCTTGTTTTGTTATATTCAGTATGAGGTGCAAATACGGTAATCATACCGTCTTCCAGCTCAACATCTGTTACATCAACATCAGCTTCCAACATTGCTTCTAATACGGCATCTTCATCTTCACCCTTAAAAGCAAAAACAGAAAGATGATCAAACATATGTGCAACCGTACCCTGCGTACCTATTTTTGCATTGCACTTATTGAAACATAAGCGCACATCATTAAATGTACGGGTACCATTATCTGTCAGGCAATCGACAATTACGTTAAAGCCACCAGAACCGAAACCTTCGTAGCGAGCAGGAACAAAGTCTTCACCTGCTCCACCTTCTGCCTTTTTTATCGCTTTATCAATAACATGTGCAGGAACCTGATCTTTTTTCGCATTATCGATTATACGTCGTAACGACAAATTACCATTTGGATCCGTACCACCATTTTTCGCGATAACGTAAATTTCGCGGCCATATTTTGAGTAAACCTTGGCTTTTGCGTCTGACGTCTTCGCCATTGATTCTTTACGGTTTTGGTATGCTCTTCCCATGATATGGTCTCTAAATGTGATGAAAATGTGGTCAAAACACGGATTTTACTAAAGTGTCGAGGGCACGTCCAAACATATCGCATATATATAAAGAATGGCATAATAAAGCGTGCCATTTCTACTTGGGCCAATAAAACAATAATTTTAAAAGAAAACATATGATCTCAAGGTTTATTGAATTTTTCGTCAATCGTCATCTACTGACCAACATGTTATTTGTTTCGGTCATTATTGGTGGCCTATTCTCCTGGCAAGAGATCAAAAAAGAAGAACGCCCGGATATTACCTATGATTTCGTAAGAGTAACGGCGAGCTATCCCGGTGCAACTGCCGAAGAGGTTGAACATTTTGTTACCCGTGAATTAGAAGAAGAATTAAAATCTGTCGATGGCATCCACCGTATTTATAGTAGTGTCAGCCGAGGTGCAACCACAATATCCATTGAGCTGGAGAAAGATTTAGCGAATAAAAATGAAGTCATCACAGAACTTCGTAATGCTGCTCTAAGTACCTCACTCCCGGCTGAGGTACGTGATAAACCTTCAGTTCGTGTCTTTAAGAGTTCAAAAAAAGCCATTATTGATATTGCCCTCATTCATACCAAGGCACACTTACTCACTAATAAGCAACGGCAGGAAATTCAACGTTACGCGACAGTCTTAGAATTACAACTTACCAATTTACCGGAAATCAACAGTATTAACCGTTCTGGTTATTTGCAGGAAGAATTGCAGATCAATGTTGATCCGAAACAACTGGTGCGCTATCAAATTCCACTCAGTCAGGTCATTAGGGAAATCAAAAACAACCATATCCGACAACCTGCTGGCCATATTGAAGTTAAAGACGAACCCAGTGTCACTATTAACGCT
>JAUVGM010000260.1 GCA_030593785.1 Gammaproteobacteria bacterium
ATCCTCACGGTGTAGATATGGGGCAATATCAGGCAGATTTAGCAGAATGCCAACATTTAGCACGACAAGTACATTCAAAAGTTGGTGGTGGAGTTGTTGGTGGTGCTGTTGTGGGTGCGATCGTCGGAAAAATCATTGGCGGAAATAGAACAGCAGTTAAAACAGCCAAGTTAGGCGCTTTAAGTGGTGGACTTTCAGGCGGTGCAGCAACAATGCAAGAACGTGATAGAGTTGTAAAAAACTGTTTACGTAACCGCGGTTACCAGGTTCTTAATTAACCCTTACCCTCTCTCAAATAAAGAGCACTAAAATGGCCTACATTAGTGCACTTTAATATACCCCTGCACTTGCATTGTGCATTTCACAGATTCATTTCATAGCAAATATCTATTTTTATCTATAAAAATCAATCAGTTACTCTGTTGGCACAACCTTTGCTCTATAGCTAGCAAAGAATTTTAATTATTTTGGAGTGACAAGGCATGTCGGTTGATACAAGTAAACTAAACCTGTTTTCATTTAGCGGAAAAATGCGCATCCTGCATTTAAGCTGGATGGCCTTTTTTATCAGCTTTTTTGTTTGGTTTAATCATGCTCCTTTATTAGGCATGATGCGTGAGTCTTTAGGCTTAAATGATCAACAAATCAAAACCCTGTTAATCCTCAATGTCGCATTAACCATTCCAGCACGAATTATTATTGGTATGTTGGTAGATGCATTTGGTCCCAGACGTATCTATTCCATGTTGCTCTTTGTTTCCAGTTTTCTTTGTTTTGGTTTTGCCATGGCAGAAGATTTTGAACAACTCGCCATTATGCGTTTTCTATTAGGCTTCGTTGGAGCTGGTTTTGTTATTGGTATTCGTATGATCGGTGAGTGGTTTCCGGCAAAACAGACAGGTCTCGCTCAAGGTATCTATGGTGGTTGGGGTAACTTCGGTTCTGCTGGTGCTGCGGTTATCTTGCCAACAGTAGCATTAATGTTTGGTGGAGAAGATGGATGGCGTTTAGCAGTAGGCTCTACAGGTGTCGTAGCTCTCATTTATTCTGCTGTTTACTTCTTTAGCGTTACCGACACCCCTAAAGGCTCAACTTATTTTAAACCAAAGAAAAATGGTGGCCTGGAAATTACCAGTACATTTGATTTCTTTTTGTACTTGGTCATGAATATTCCGTTATTTGCAGCACTTGCTGTATTAACGTGGAAATTGAGTCCTGTAAATTTAGGTATGTTAAGTGATGGCGTAACGACAATGATTTATATCATATTAGGAACACTATTCGCATTTCAAACAATTCGAATTTATCAAATTAATAAACACGTATTCTCAGAAACCGTTCCTGAAATTGAATGTTATAAATTCAAGCAAGTTGCTTTATTAAACCTGTCTTACATGGTGACCTTTGGTTCTGAGCTTGCTGTAGTTTCAATATTGCCATTATTTTTCATGGATACATTCAACCTCTCAGCTATTCAAGCGGGTTTAATTGCTTCTGTCTTTGCAGGATTGAATCTAATCATGCGACCAGCGGGTGGTTGGATTAGTGATAAATTTGGTCGTAAATCTTCACTCACATTACTCATGTTAGGAACTGGTGTTGGCTATTACCTATTAAGCTTAATCACCAGCGAATGGAGTATTTCACTCGCCGTTATAGCAGTCATATTTAGTTCTATATTTGTAAATGCTGGAAATGGGGCCGTATTCGCAATGGTGCCTTTAGTTAAGCGTCGTATGACCGGTCAAATTGCAGGCATGACTGGTGCGTATGGTAATGTGGGTGCGGTAACATTCCTTACTGTACTTTCTTTTGTCTCGACTGATATCTTCTTTATGGTCATAGCAGGCTTTGCTATTAGCGTATTTGTTCTGATTGCATTTTTTCTTGAAAATCCAAAAGATCAAATGGCAGAGGTGTTGCCCGATGGGACTGTCCAGATGATTGAAGTCGATTGATAATGGCCTATGAGCTTGATGGCGGCGTTAAAAGTGTGCTCAAATCTTCATGTATAATTTATACACTTCAGATTCTGCGCGAACTTTTGCCTTGCCCTGAAGCTCATATTCTCATTATCAAATAATTATGCAGTGAATTATCACTAACACTATAGAGACGGTACCGTTATACTTTAACGATATTGCCTTTTTAATTACAATAAAAAACTATGTCAGCATCATTACAAATTGATAATGCCCACTACAGCATTGCAGGCATTAAAGCTCAGAATGAAGATTCTTGTGGTGTAGTTGTTCCAAATGAACCTCTACTAACAACGAAAGGTATTGCTGTGGTCGTTGCCGATGGTATGAGTGCAAGCGATGATGGTAAGCAAGCTTCTGAAGGCTGTGTGAAAAGTTTTTTAAGTGATTACTTTAGTACGCCAGAAACATGGTCAGTTAAGAGCTCAGGACAAAAAATTCTTTCTGCATTAAATCGTTGGCTTCATGGTCAGGGGCAACGCCAGTACCAAAGTAATCAAGGTATGGTGACTACCTTAAGCGCTTTAGTCTTCAAATCAAATACAGCTTATATATTTCATGTTGGCGATACTCGTATATATCGTTTGCGCGATAATGATCTTGAGCAGTTAACAAATGATCATCGCTTTATTGCCAGTGAAAATAAGACCTACCTATCCAGAGCTTTAGGTATAGATCTCAGGGTTGATATTGATTACAAAACACTAGCCGTTGAAGTAGGTGATGTTTTTATCCAACTTACCGACGGCGTTTATGAATTTATATCGAATAATGCGATTAAAAAAATCACTCTTCACAATATAAACGAACTGGAAAAAGCATCTAAAGAAATAGTAGAAACAGCTGTTAAAAATAACAGTGATGACAACTTAACCTGTCAAATTGTCAAAATCACAAAATTACCGAGCGAGAATGAAAGTGAGTTTTATGAAAAACTCACTGAGTTACCATTTCCACCTCCACTCGAACCGGGGTTAATCCTGGATGGTTATAAAGTCATTCGTCATTTGTTTTCTAATAAACGGACCGAAGTCTATTTAGTCCAGGATGTTGATACAAATGAAAATATCGTCATGAAGGCCCCTTCTGTTAATTATCAGGATGATCCTGAATATATTAATCAATTTCTCCATGAAGAATGGGCCGGCAAAAGAATCAACAACCCTCATGTCTTAAAAGTATTAGATATAAAACGTAAACGCACTGCTTTATACTATATTACTGAATATATTGAAGGCTGTTCATTGCGCCAATGGCTCGACGATAATCCTCGTCCCACTCTAAGTCAGGTACGTACGTTTAATAAACAAATTGAACGAGGTTTACGTGCCTTTCACCGTCTGGAAATGATCCACCAGGATTTAAAACCAGAAAACATATTAATAGACGAGAATGAAACATTAAAGATAATTGACTTTGGATCCGCTAAAATTGCAGGGATAGAAGAAATATTTCTACCTATCGAAGTCAACAATATTCTTGGTACCATTAACTACACTGCACCTGAATATCATATTGGTGAACCTGGCAGTAATCGTTCTGATATTTTTTCATTGGGTGTGATTATTTATGAAATGCTTACCGGCCATCTTCCGTACGGTAAGGAAATGAGCGCAAAAAACATTAAACGTGTTAGTTATATTTCTTTAAAACGTTATAATCCCGGAATACCTATCTGGGTTGATAAAGCTATTGAGAAAGCAGTCAGTATTAATCCTGATAATCGTTTTAGTATCTTATCGGAGTTTACCTACGCATTAAACAATCCGGATTCTTCTCTAATAAGCAATGAATATGTTCCTCTTCTGAAACGGAACCCTCTTCGCTCATGGCAAGCAATCAGTTTTATACTCTTCGTTACAAACATTATACTTCTCTATAAATTCACTAGTTAATGAAATACAACCCGCCTGCTCACATATCACTTGATGTTCTTTTTGAAGACAAATATTTACTTATTGTAAATAAACCAAG
>JAUVGM010000068.1 GCA_030593785.1 Gammaproteobacteria bacterium
TGTGCCCGCGAGTAGTAACATATTATTTCACACTTCAGTTGAAAATCGTTGGACCGCTGCCGCTGCATCATTAGGTATTAATCTGGAACAGCTCTCGACTGATATTGGTCATGGTTAAATATGGCTAGCTTAAAAAAAACGCAACGCACTATATTAGGCTTTGATTTTGGCACTAAACGTATTGGCATCGCGATAGGTCAGGAAATCACCAATACAGTGAATCCACTTACTACAATCACAGCGGTAAAAAATAAACCTGACTGGGATAAGATTTCAAAAATAATCTCTGAGTGGCAACCCGATCTATTAGTCATAGGCTTACCGCTGCACATGGATGGAACCGAACAACCCATGACCCAGGCAGCAAGGCGTTTTTCCAATCAGCTTAATGGCCGCTATCAAATCCCCATTGCCTTAATGGATGAGCGATTAAGCTCAAATGAAGCAGAAAGCATCTTAAAAGAACGTTCGGGTTCCGATGCTCTATTCCGTGATTCTATGTTCCCAGACAAGGCACAAATTGATATGATATCGGCCCAGCTAATACTACAAAGCTGGATGTCGCAAACGAATAAAGAAGAAAATGAAGCGACGGCCACATAACTTACGGATATGTAACGAATAATGACAGAGCGTCAGCAAAACAAAGACCTCGATACCCCCGCCCTTCTGGATACCTTATCCAGCGAATTACGTAATCTATTAAAAAGCCGCAATATTGATAAACCCGTGATGATTGGTATTCACACTGGCGGTGTTTGGGTGGCGAAAGAATTACATAAAAAATTAAATATCGAACAACCGCTAGGCACGTTGAACATCACCTTTTATAGGGATGACTTCACACGCATCGGCATGCACCCGCAAGTACAGCCCTCAAACTTGCCGTTCAATATTGATGACCAACATATTATTTTAGTTGATGATGTACTTCATACCGGCCGTACCATTCGCGCAGCATTAAATGAGATTTTTGATTTTGGTCGACCCGCTTCCGTCATCCTTGCTGTGCTGGTGGAACGAGGTTGTCGTGAACTGCCTGTCTCCGCAGATGTTGCAGCAACACAAATCACCTTAAATAAAAATCAACACATCAAACTAAGTTGTGATGAAGATAATAATTCAGCATTAAAACTTTCAATTGAGGAGGCTAAATGAAGCAACACGATATCCAGTTGGATAAAGATGGCATGTTGCGCCATTTCCTGACCATTGAAGGTCTTAAAAAACAAATGCTAGTCGATATATTAGATCATGCAGAAAACTTCTCATCAGTCAGTTTGCGACAAGCAAAGAAAGTTCCTCTATTAAGAGGAAAAACAATTGCTAACTTATTTTTTGAAGCAAGTACACGCACACGTACTACCTTTGAACTTGCTGCAAAACGTCTATCTGCTGATGTTTTAAATATCAATATCAATACTTCTGCCACCAGTAAAGGTGAAAGTTTGTTAGACATGCTGCATAACCTCGAAGCCATGCAGGTTGATATGTTTGTGGTGAGACATCACAGCAGTGGTGCCGCACACTTTATTGCGCAACATGTCGCGCCACACGTTAGTGTGATTAATGCAGGCGATGGTCGTCATGCTCATCCCACTCAAGCCATGCTGGATATGTTTACCATTCGACGCCATAAGCAAGACTTTACAAAACTGACCGTCGCCATTGTCGGTGACATCATGCACTCACGGGTAGCGCGCTCACAAATTCATGCATTGAATATACTTGGTGTCCCTGAGATAAGAGTTATCGGTCCGCAAACCATTATTCCTAAAGAAGCGGCACATCTTGGTGTACATGTTTATCATGACATGCAGCAAGGCTTACAAAATGCAGATGTTGTTATTATGTTACGCCTGCAACGTGAACGTATGGAAGGTGCTCTGTTACCCAGCGAACATGAATACTTCCACATGTTTGGCTTGACCGAAGAAAAATTAAAACACGCAAAACCTGATGCGATAGTCATGCACCCCGGTCCCATAAACCGAGGCGTTGAAATAGAATCCAGTGTTGCTGATGGTCCTCAATCGGTCATTCTCGAACAGGTGACTCACGGCATTTCCATACGTATGGCCGTTATGTCGATGGCGCTTGGTCGTTCTTCACTTGCGGATGGGGGGCAAAACTAATGGGATCACAACAAGTGCGCATTAAAATAAGCAACGGTTTAATTATTGATCCTGCCAACAACATCGAATCTAAGCACGACATTTATATATCCGAAGGCCGCATAGCTGCCATAGGCAAACAACCTGACGGCTTTACAGTCGATGAAACGATAGATGCGAGTAACTGCCATGTTATTCCCGGCATTGTTGATTTACGCGCCCGTCTCAGGGAACCCGGTTTAGAAAATAAAGGCACGATTGCTTCAGAAACGCGTGCCGCTGCTGCAAGCGGAATTACTACGCTTTGTATACCACCCGACACAACACCGGTTATTGATACCACTTCAGTGGTTGAGCTAATTCATCAACGTGCCAGTGAAGCGGGCTACGCAAATGTCGTTACCCTTGGCGCACTCACCGCAGGACTCAAAGGTGAGCAACTGAGTGAAATGGCCTTGTTAAAAAAATTCGGTAATTGTGTCGGTGTCAGCAATGCCTTATCTCCTATTACAAATAGTTTAATTATGCGTCGCGCGATGGAATATGCCGCCAGTTGTGGCTTAACCATATTTTTACATGCTGAAGACGAAGGTCTGGCTGGGAATGGTTGCGCTCATGAAGGCGCTATTAGTATACGTCTCGGTTTACCTGGCATTCCAGAAACAGCAGAAACCAATGCGGTTTCAAGAGACTTGTTACTCATAGAACAAACCGGTGTACGTGCTCATTTTTGTCATGTATCCAGCGCAAACGCAGTGCAAATGATTGCTCGGGCACAATATGATGGGCTACCTGTCACAGCAGATGTCAGCGCACATCATTTACATCTTACAGAAATGGACATTGGATATTTTGATAGTAACTGTCATGTCCGCCCGCCATTACGAACACAGCGTGATCGTGAAGCACTTATTGATGCCTTGGCGACAGGTAACCTCAATGCAATTTGTTCAGACCATGAACCGCATGATGCTGATGCAAAGCTTGCCCCCTTTAGTGAAACAGAACCGGGTATCAGTGCATTAGAAACATTATTACCTTTAGCGCTACGTTTAACGGACGATCTTTCTCTCAGTGATGTTATTAATCGTCTAACCGCACAACCAGCAAAAATATTGGGCATTGATGCCGGTACACTTTCAGTTGGTGAGAAAGCAGATATCTGTATTTATAATCCAGAAACAAACTGGATACTAAAAACGGAAGACATGTTGAGTGCAGGCCGAAATACACCGTTTGCTGGTTGGGAATTTAAAGGTAAGGTTATGCATACATTGTTAAACGGCAAAGTTGTTTACACAAATAAATAAACTATAAACAACCGGTCATTGCACTTAATGAACCGCTACGCGTTTCGTCAGCATTACCCTAACGTGTTTTACACGTTCTGGCATCGAGGGAACGATAGTGACTGAAGCAATCTCATAATCGACTAACGTTAACATGAGATTGCCGCGTCAGAACTAAAAAAAGTATTTTTTAATTCTTTCTCGCAATGACAGTAACTTTAAATTAAAAATATAAGTAAAAATTATGAAACACAGAAACACAATATTTGTTGAAGACTGCGAAATTTTATCTCACGAAGCTTATGATGGAGATCAATACATCATGCGCGTGCATGCACCTAAAATTGCAGCAAAAGCAAACCCCGGTAGCTTTGCTCATCTAACCGTTCATCCACTTCGTCCAATGCGTCGTCCTATTTCAATTATGCGTGTTAATAAGAAATTAGGCTGGGTCGATTTTTTATATAAGAAACTCGGTGAAGGTACTGCGTTACTTGCTGAACGCGAAGTTGGTGAAAAAATTAATATCATGGGCCCGATTGGCAAAGCCTTTGAAATTAAACCAGAACGTAAACGTCCATTATTAATTGGTGGTGGAGTAGGCATGCCACCAATGGTTTTTATTGCTGAGGCTTGCCAGCAAGAAGGTGGTTATGATCCCCTTGTTATTTTAGGTTCTGAAGTCCCTTTTCCCTTTACCACTAAACCATCTGAAATAATGGTACCCGGTATTCCAGATGGCGTTATCGCTGCAATGCCGTTGCTTGATGACTGGGGTATTGCCTCACGCCTTGCCAGCTTACAAGGTTATGCAGGGACTTATGAAGGTTACGTTACCGATCTTGCACGTCATTGGTTAAAAGCATTAACGGATGAACAACGTAACGAAGTTGAAATTTATTCCTGTGGTCCACATCCCATGTTAGAAGCCGTAGCTAAACTTGCAAAAGAATTTGATTTACCCTGCCAGGTGTCACTCGAAGAGTTCATGGCCTGTGCTGTCGGTGGTTGTGCAGGTTGTGTTGTTGAAGTGCAAACTGAAGATGGCCCCGCAATGAAACGTGTTTGTGTTGATGGTCCGGTCTTTGATGCTTACAGCGTATTTACTTAACAAGAAATCAATTTAACAAACAAATAAAAAAGGGGCTAAATTAATTTAGCCCCTTTTTTATACATATTAATTATAATTTAAACTCACTGACAATCTCAGTCATCTCATTTGCTAGCCCCGCAAGATCATTACTCGCAGTGGAAATATGTAGTGTGTTCTCGGTTGTCTGATTTGACGTTTCATTAATAATACTAATATTTTTATTCATATCTTCAGCTACAGCACTTTGTTCTGTCGCTGCACTTGCTATATGTGAACTTAAATCAGAAATACTCACTACTGATTTAGTTATTTCGTCTAACTTCGCACCCGCTTCCGCAACTTGTGCAACTGTTTCACTCGCTCGCGCACGTCCCGTTTCCATTGAGCTTACCGCTTTACTTGCTGAAGATTGCAAGCGTGCGATCATTGCATCAATCTCTTGAGTCGATTGTTGCGTACGGCTTGCTAATGTTCTTACTTCATCTGCAACAACCGCAAAACCACGGCCTTGTTCACCGGCGCGCGCTGCTTCTATCGCTGCATTGAGTGCTAATAAATTTGTCTGTTCTGCAATACCACGTATAACATCTAAAATTGATCCTATACTTTCCGTATTACCTTCCAGTTCATGAAGAACATCTGCTGCTTGCTCAACATCATTGGCAAGCGCATTAATGAGTTCCATTGTTTTATTAACAACCGCTTTACCATCTTGCGCTTCATGATTGGCATCACTTGCCGCACTCGCGGTCGATGAGGCACTATTTGCAACTTCTTGAGCCGTTGCCGCCATTTCATTCATCGCGGTCGCGACCATGTTAATTTGATTTAACTGCTGATCCATACTTTGCTCAGTTTCTTGAGTTACTACTGTAAGTTGTTCTACCGAACGAAATAGTTGAGTTGAGGTATCGTTTACATTGCCCAATACCCCCCTCAAGTTAACTTTCATTTTATTAAAACCATCTGCAAGTTTACCGAGTTCATTTTTATGTTTGCAGACAAAAGGTTCGCCCGATAAATCACCATCTGCAATAGTTTCAACTACTTGACCAATACGGGGAAGCGCATCCATAACACCATGTATAACAAAAAAAAGATAAGACAAAATAGCGACGAGCGAAACCGAAGCTATAATCACATAGTTATTCAACTTTTTAATCGTTTCATGTTGGTTTGATAAATTTGCTGTTGATTTATCTGTGGCTATTTTAAGTAATATATCGACCTGAGCTGCAATCGCGGCGGCTGCTTCATCGAACCCAGCCATGGCTTTATTACCACCGACAGATCCTTCATCAATATAAACTTGAGCCATACTTTTACCGACATTAAAATAGGTCTCGAATTTAGATTCCATGTCTTCAAAAAATGCTTTTCCATCTATGCTACCCAGCAAGCTGACATCGTAATATTCAATACTTTGATCATTAAGTATTTTTAGCTCATTGATTAATTCATAAAAAAGGTCTGCATTCTTTTCTGCTTCATCAAAGCCATCATTAAGCCCATCTAAACCACGTGTTGCACTTATATCCGTCAACCACTGCTGCACCTGAACAACTGCAAGCTTAACTTTATGAGAGCGGTCTAGTAGAGGAACATCAAAACCAGAAAGATCACGACTAGTCTGACCTAGTGAAGAATTATTAACAAAAATAGTTCCTAACTCCCCAGTCAAAATAACTACTGTAGCGATACCAATGATGAGGAATTTTTTTACTAATGACATATTTTTCATTCTAAAACCTAAATTATTTTAGTTTTTAACTACCGATACTCAAATATCGACTCTACCTATAAAAACTTAAATTTTACGTATAAACCCTTACTTTTGATGGATTTTTATACCATTAGAATTTTAATCGTGTTTTATGAGTAAAAATTTTCAATATCTCTATGCAGACTAAGGCTTTGATAATTATGAATAAAATAGATTTTAAAATGTTAAGTTTTTCTATTTACAGTCGATAAGGGTAATTACGTACACCTTATTGACCTTAAGTGTACTTGCAATCCTAAATGAGAATTAATATCATCTAAGCCGTTTTATTTATAATTAAAAATATATCTATTTATATAAAAGGTAATAAGAATGCAAAAACGTAGTCCTCTAAAAGTAATTGTTCCACTCTGTTTCTTTGGTTTAACCGGTATAGCCAACGCAGGAAGTTTTGATTATGCCTTTAAAAATGCAAAAACGACTGGGCAAATTCGCTTTGGCTATATTTCTTTTGCGCCAGATACCACAGGAAGTCCAACAACAACCGGAGCCGCCATCGGTGGCGAAATTAAATTTGAAACAGCCAAATGGAATCGTCTTCAGTTTGCAGTTGCACCTTATTTTTCTGAAAATATTGATGCTTTAAGTGGTGACGCAGCAAATGGTGAGCTTAACGTTGACTTTCTTAGTCGCAGGGGAACATCATTTGCTTATCTTGCTGAGGCTTATGTTAATTATGATTTTAAAAACGGTTTTGTACGTTTAGGCCGTCAGAAACTGGATAATCCTTTTATTAATACTGATGACATTCGTATGTTTTCAAATACATTTAGTGCCGGCTGGCTAACTTTAAACCTGAGTAAATCATTAACATTAGAAACCGGTATCGTCAGTAGCTGGGCAGGTTTTGACAGTACCCAGAATATATTTTCTAAAGCCAGTAATGAAGGTGTAACCGCGCTTGGTGTAAATTACAAACAGAGCAAGGCTTTCTCTACACAAGCCTGGTACTACAATTTTGATAAAGAATATTCATTACTTTATGCCGATGTAACTTACACAACAGGTAGCTTTGAAATAGGCGCTCAAGTTGCTAGCTACAATGAAGCTACATCAACCAGTACACTAAATTCCGATGGTAGTGTAATAGGTGTTTCTGTCTCTTATGCAGCAGGGCCTTTTACTTTTGGCGCAGTAATCAATTCTGGTTCTAATCCAACAGGAAAGTCAGTTGATCTTGGACTCGGTGGCGGTGGTTTTTATGCTGCAATGGATGAAACTACTATTGCAGGGCTAAATGATGCGCAAGCACATGTCTTATTATTTGAATATGCTGCATCAGATAAATTTACTGCGGGTATAGCGCATGGCCATTTTGAAGATGAGACTAAAGCAAGCAACATTGATGAAACAGATATCGTTCTTGGTTATAGCGTAAAAGATAATTTAGGTATTGAGTTTATTCATGCCATGGTTGATAACAAGGGTAATCAAACAGATGCAGATACAAACTTCTCCCGTCAAACTCTTCGAGTGACCTATACGTTTTAAGACTATCTAAAACTAAAAAAGCCCAGCTAATATTAAACTAGCTGGGCTTTTTTATTGATATAAGAAATTAAATAATTATTCAGTCTCTTGAATAGTCACCCCATCCAAGGAGGCTGCAAGAGAATCCGCACCGGCACCTTTACTGTCACCCAATTTAATCATCAAACGAAGTTCATTTGCAGAGTCTGCATAATTAATAGCATCTTCATAAGTGATACTTCCTGCTTTATATAAATCAAACAGAGATTGATCAAATGTTTGCATGCCCATGTTACGTGACTTGGCCATTAAGCTTTTCATTTTATGAACCTCACCCTTACGAATCAGATCCGACATAAGGGGTGAATTAATCATAATTTCAGCACATAAAACACGACCGTTTCCATCTGGTGTTGGGATAAGTTGTTGTGCAATAAATGCACGTGTATTTAACGATAAATCCATTAACAGTTGGTTACGACGATCTTCAGGGAAGAAGTTAATAATACGATCCATTGCCTGGTTAGCGTTGTTAGCATGCAATGTTGCTAAACATAAATGCCCCGTTTCTGCGAATGCAATAGCATGATCCATAGTTTCACGGGTTCATACCTCACCAATCAAAATAACATCAGGTGCTTGACGCAAGGTGTTCTTTAACGCTTCTTCAAATGACTTTGTATCCAGCCCCACTTCACGTTGCGTTACGATACAACCTGCATGATGATGAATAAATTCAATCGGATCTTCGATGGTAATAATATGACCCGTTGAGTTTTTATTTCTAAACCCAATCATTGAAGCGAGTGAACTTGATTTACCAGAACCCGTCGCACCCACAAACATAATTAAGCCACGTTTTGTCATTGCTAATTCTTTTAAAATAGCCGGTAAGCCGAGTTCATCCATTGTAGGAATAGTGGTTTCAATTTTACGTAAAACCATGCCCGCATTATTACGTTGCATGAATGCACTGACACGGAAACGACCTATACCAGAAGCAGAGATGGCAAAGTTACATTCGTTGGTCGCTGCAAATTCATCTTTTTGCGCCGGCGTCATAATACCGAGAACAATTTCTTTTGCCTGAATAGGTGTCAATGTAGCCTGAGTCACTGGCCCAATTTTGCCGTTAACTTTTAAACTCGGTGCCACACCTGCTGTGATAAATAAATCAGAAGCATTTTTGTGCACCATTAATTT
>JAUVGM010000030.1 GCA_030593785.1 Gammaproteobacteria bacterium
CATGATATTAGTACTGGTTGCGGCATGAACATTTGGAGCTGCACGAGTATCAATGGGATCATTAAGTATTCTTGTTGTTGCATCTATACGTAACCACTGATCTTTAATCTTGATTTGTTCGCCCGGGACAGTTTGGTTAAACTGCCAGCTAAAGGTTCCTTCATCTAAAGGAGCTGGTGGTGGTAATAATGTAATACTTTGTATTGTGGCATCACTGGCTGGAACCGGAACAGAAGTTGAAATAAAACCCTGCCCATCTGGTAATTGGTCATCAACCTGAATTCTCTGTACTGCGATATAGTTATAACCGGGTGTTTGAAAACCGAACCAACCACCGGTTTCAATATGAACTTTGCATTCCTCGCCAATTTGTACCAGTACATCCGGGCTTGCAGGTGGAGGATTATTTTCAGAACAATTACCTACCTGATCTTTGGTCAGGTTAAAACCAATTACCTTGGCTCGAACTGAATCTAACGTATAATTATTCGCTCGATTAACAACCTCCTTACCGACAGGAAATGTAGTTTCAGGTGTCGGGAAAGTTAATAGCGCACCACTGCCAGTTAAAGTGTTATCACTTAATCGTACTTCACCAATCACGTCTGCTCGGAACGTTAAATCATCTTCTGCAAGTCTGCCTGCATCCGTCGTTTTAATTACTTCGAAATCAAGATTTATTGCACCACCATTTGGTGCGATTGTTCCAAGGTTAGCATCGGTACATTCATATATTTGAGCAGTTAGAGGTATATCCTCTGGATCTTCCCAGACTTCTAATATTGCAGGAGCTGGTGGTACTGCTAAACGGCTACAACTAGCAGGTGCTGTTACTACTTCCATAGTTGCACCAAAACTTACATATACAGTGTAATCATCAGCATAATGTCCACCATTATTCGTTAAGGTAACGCGTAATGGCAGACGTTGAGTTGGATCGTTGGTCAGAATAAATACTGCCCCCCCAGGAATAGAAACATCAATATCTTCAGGGAATGAGTCAATATCTGTATCGTTAAAGGTGAGTGTTTGAAGTCCAGCGTTACAAAAATCATTAAATGTTACTACCAGATTATTGGTAAGTTGATCACCACCAGTATTATGGACATTATCTGGATCTGTGGTGTCAGCTATTACTTCAGGCGTTACATCCATATTGGCATTATTATCAAAATGATCTGTCGGTATCATGACAACACGAAATCTAATTACCGCAACATCACCATGACGCAACATGTTAAGTTGATCTGCATGATCTGGATGTACCGTCGAACTTGTTAAAGTAAATATCGGGGCTTTAAAATCCAGAGGGTCAGCAGGTGTCGGGTTTACCGTCATGGTGTCTATACGACCGGGATAATTACCATACGGTGAAGTGATTGTGAATGTAGGAGTAAAGCTTGAATCAACCACATACTCAACAGGCAAGGTATTAGTCAGCACAAGATTTTTTACACTGCCGCCTGAGAGATTTCTTACAGTCAAGGTCATTAAACCACGGCTACCAACAGGTTGATTTGTGTTTAAACCCGTTAGTGCTCGTGTAATTTGTAAAGCATTGTTATTAACTAAGGAACTTAGCGTTGTAGTAGAGCTACCTGGTGATGCGCCAGTAGAAGTTTGAGTTATTCCACCATCGCCAGGAATAACTTCGCAGCCCCATTGGACATCATCAACCGTATTGGTTCTATTTGCAGTACAGGAATTAGTAATCTTACCAACCAGGTAAATGAAGGTACTTCCGGATGCAGGTACATCAACATATGCGCCGGGTTCATCGTTTGACGGATTACCAAATGGATCATCAACGCCAAAATTATTAATAGTATTTCCTGCATTAACACAATTACCAACAGGTCCTGCACCATCAGCAACGGCAATCGAACTTGCCTCCCCTTCAGTTGGGCATGCATAGTTAATTTGGAAATTACCATTTTGCATCAGATCATCAAATCTTAGATCCTGCAAATCAGCCAAACCACTATTAGCTACTTGTATGCGCCAAATAACATCGTCATTAATGTTCCCATATACGGTAGAGGTGTATGAACCTGTACCCTGATTTGAATCAACATTACGACCTAATTTGGTAACAGATGGAATGGGTTCATGAATTGGAAGCTGTATCTTGCCATAAGAGACAGTACCGGGTTCATTGGTCGTAGCTGGACAAAGATTAAAATCGGCTGTTACTTCTATATCTCGATCAATATTAACCAGATTTTCTTCTGTACCTGATTTACTGCGTACATTAAAAATAATATCAACTGTATTATAATTACTCCCATTAACGCCATCGATTTGAGATAAAGCAGCAATTTGAGCTTGAGTCCAGGTTAATATCGTACCGCCACCTGAGATAGTTGGATCACCATCTGCACCACCATTTGTTGTACCCGGAACGTATTCCAATTCATTTGAATCAAAAACATGTTCAATAACAAAGTTGGCCATATCCTTATCAGTAGGGTTTGTAACAACAATATGAACCTGACCAACACCACAAAGCTCACAATACGTGTTTGTTGTACCGCTTGTGTTGTATTGAATAATTCCGGAGATATTATCAGGATTAGCATTACAAGAAACTGGGACCGCCCATAACGTTTCGATCGGCAACAATAAACCCACAACGACGAAAATCGTTTTTAGCGCACGTGACGCAAATTTTCTAATGTCAACTATCGAACACATATCTTGTAAAACCTAAAGATCTTTTACTGACGAATTAACCAGAGTGAACATACTCATCACACTACGACGCCGGTAAAAAATCTATTGGATAGAGAATGGTTATTGTAGGTACGTCTTTTTTAGCTCCAAAATTAAAGCGTTTAACCCTTTCAACAATTTTCTTTGATAACGTTGCTGAATCTAAATCAGTAGATTCAACTTTTGCCTTTGAAACTTTACCATTTGGTAAAATAGTAATTCGTAAAACAATTTTTCCCTGTAAGGTTGGGTTCTTACGAAGTTCACGATTATAAATTCTGTATAGTGCTGCTTTATATCGATCAAAGACAATTTGAATTTCTTCATCACTACGTGAAGGTCCGGGACCGGAACTTAATTGTCGGTCGCCTGCTGCAGCTGTTCCTATCGCACTTGAAACACGTGAGAATTTAACTGAACCAATCTTGCCACCTGCAATACCGACATCACGACTCAAGGCAGATGAATTAATACCACCACTACCACTTCGAGCTTGAGATAATACTAGTGACCGCGAGGTAGACTTGGCTTGCGTACCTTGATCAGACAACTTAGCATTCGAACCCAATTTAGCGTCATCGACATCATCCATTAAGTCTGCAAAATTATTTTTAAATGCCAGCAACCCTGTCTTTGCAGCTTTTTTACGAGCCTTAACTTTTTCTTCCTGGCTGGGCTTCTTTTTCTCGGCCAGTTGAGTTTGTTTCTTAGGTTTAGGCTTAAGTTGTTTTTTCTTTATAAACTTAGCTATACGTTCAGGTATTTTAACTTCTTCTTCTTTATCAGGAACAGGTAGTTCGATATATGGAATAACTAAAATAAATAAAATGCTGTATAAAAATGCTAATAATAAATACTTCCTAAATCTTTTTTCATCTTCGCCTTTATTACTCCAGGGCATAACAGCAGCATGGAAAGGACGAGGTTCGTATTCACGATCAACAACAAAATCATTCTTACTATCCGCTTCTTCCTGTTTCGTGATCTCAAGGTCTTGTTTTAAGTATCCAATTTCGTAACTGGAATCTTCAACTTTCTTTTCTAACGTTACTTTTCGATTGCGTATAACTTCAACTTGATCGTTAAACTTTTTTGCTTTATCACGTAAACCATGAAGATGTTCAATTAAATCTGATTCGTTTGTATATTTATTTTCCCAGAATAACTCACCTGCACCTAGCTCATGAAGTTGCTCAAGCTTTTCACTTACTTCAGCTAAATGAGAATAAATAGAAATTTGAGATGATGATTTTTCTAAATCTGACTCAACAAGCGAAAGCTCTTTTATTAATTTTTCACGACGACGCTCAGCCTCAGCGATTTCAAGCGAGATTCTTTCATATCTAGGTGAAACAACAGCAGTCAAGGTTAAACTCCTGTCACTGTGACGCTTTTTGAATAACAGCTAACGATATTTTTCCATACCCGGCGCTGGTACTTGTTGACATAATACGTTTCAATAATTTGAAGGGAATTTTTTTATCTGCCAACAAAGTTACTTCCTTGCTTTCGAGTTCCGTTTTAGCATTCACGCCAATTACTTTTTTCTTTTGCTCCAATAACTTTTCTCTTAAGAAAGGGATGATTTCTTTTTTAGATAAAAGCGCATCACTTGTTTTCATAATGGGTTCACCCTGAAGCAGTATCACTTCAGAAGAAACAAAGATCACAATAGTTTCACGTGGTTTTGATTCAACAACAGAATCAGGTAGTGCTATTTCTTTTGGATTAGACAATACTTCATTAGACGCAGAATTTGTTAACAAGAAAAATACTAAAATAGTAAAAACATCCATAAGAGAAACAAGGCTTAAACCTGCCACTCTTTTTTTGTTACGTGACATACGTTTTATGCGTCGAGAATTTTTCATGGTGCATCACCGACTGAAATATTTGTAAATAAAACCACTTTCTCCATACGAACATTATGTTTTATTTCTAAATCAATTAAAGTCTTACTTGTTGGTATTTTTTCTGCACTACGTACTGCATCCATAACTTGAACTAAAAACTCATATTCAAGTTCTGATTCCATTAATACAACCGCATCAGTTTTATCTGGATAATTCTTTTTAATTTTTTGTAAGTAAGTTGATAATCGTGGAATATCATATTTGTCATCAACTTTAAGCATATTCGCAACAACACCTTTGCCATTACTAATTTCAATTCCTTTTTTGCGCACAATAACTTCAAGCACCAGCTTTGGTTTATCTTGTTTGCCTGCACCACCAGCAGGAACATCCAGTTCAAGGACTGTGATACGTGAAAAGACAGCTGAAATCAAAAGAAAAGGAATCAACACAACCATTAAGTTTAAAAAAGTCGTGATATCTAATTCAGGAACTTCCTTATCCTTTCGTCTGTAGTGATGTCTTCTTGCCATAATATGTTCTAACCCTGACGTTTAACTGATTCAGAAATAATATTTAATGTTTTCACTGAAGCCATTTCTAAACTATCAATGATTTCACCCGTTTTTGAGGTTAGATATGTATGAGTAATTAACAATGGAATCGCAGCCATTAAACCGAATGCTGTTGTATTCATCGCTACAGAAATACTGGCTGATAATAAATCTGCTTTTTCAGCCGGGTTGGCATTGGCTACTGCAGTAAAGGCTTCGATCAACCCCATAATGGTACCGAGTAAACCCAGGAGTGTTGAGATGTTGGCAAACAAAGCAACATAAGGTGTACGTTTTTCCAGCTGAGGAATAATTTCCATCATGCTCTCTTCCATCGCAATTTCAATATCATCGCGACGACGTACCGCACCTTCTCGTGCCAGCCCCATACCTAAAAGCTGACTAATAAATGAATCATCTTCCGAGGTTAACTGTCTGGCTTCATCAAACTTACCTTCAGACATAACAGGATGGAGTTGTTCCCATACCTTTCTGTTCTTCCCTCTTACTGATGCAAGTACCACGGATCGCTCTATAGCGATTGCGGCACCAACAGCAAAGACAATAAGAATTGGGTACATAAATGTACCACCTGCCTGAACGAATCCAACTACTGTGTATAGAAAGTCCATAATACTAATACCTCATACCTATATTTTGATTTTCAAAATTACTTAACTGTACTAATTTCATAAAAATTAAGTTCGCGAATAAACACATCTTTGTCTACTGGATGCATACCTTCATTCAACAGACTTGAATTTAAATCTGTTTCTAAGCCTAATTCAGAACTGCGCCATGGAACGATGTACAATGACTTTGGCGCATCTTTATTACCTATGATTGAAATACCTGACAACGTCTTAGCATTGTCTTTTTTCTTTTTTTCTGCATAACTGACGTTATTAATCATTAATGACAAAAGAAGAATTATGATTATATTTCTCACTAACATATCTACTTACCTGCTCGACGTTTGAGATCGGTTAACCAAATAGCCATTTCTTTCTCATTCGGACGTACGTTTAAATACGCTTCATATTGCTCAATGGCACAATCGAGATCATTCATAAACAAATCACACAAAATGCCTAAATTTTTTCTTGCTGGAAGAAACTGGGGATAATTTTTAATGATGTTTTCATAGGTTTCTTTAGCTTTAGGGAAACGGCCTGTTTTTCTGTACACCAGGCCAAGTTCGTTATTTGTTACAGGATGAGTGGGGTTTATTTTTATCGCTTTTAACAATGTATTTTCAGCATCCTTGATTTTTCCTGTTTCAGAATATGCAATCGCAAGATTGATATAGGGAGCACTGTGTTTATTTGTATTGCTTGTTACATCAATTAAGAGCTCAATCGCTTCATCGTATTTTTTATTATCAATGTATTTTACCGCCAGATTAAATTTTTCTGATAAGTCTGTATCTATCCCGTATTCTTCAGAAATAACAATATCATCCGTATCAAACGTGACTACTTTTGATGTTGTCCCACACGCTAGCAGCATCAAAGACAGCATTAGCACCAATGCACCTTTGCTATTTGAGACAACTGATTTAATCGTGCTTTTGCTATACATATACACAGTTCCGGATGAATTAATTTGGTCTATTTATAATGCCCTTGTTACACTATTTAATTTTAACTGGTTTAGGAGAATATTTATCTAAATTCATGATTTCATTGTCATTATTGCGAAGCAAGTCACTAATTACACGGACTTTCACACGGTTACAAAAGTATTATAGCGGAGTTAAAAATTGCATGAAAAAATACACCTAATTTATATATTTTGAGGTGTGAACAAGCTAGCAAAATAACAATTTTTGACAAATTTTAAGAATAAAAGCTAAAGTTTTCGAAAATCTCCTCTAAGGTAAGTTTTCAATTTGTTTAAGGTTTTCACCTGTTTTTGACGCATTTTTGACTGTTTCCGATGCTGTTGGTAGTGCCGAGATAGAAGACCTTTCCGAAGAACCATCTAATGCATATCGATATGACATAAGAGAAGTGACAACTCCGGAGCTAATCTCATATTTTGCATAACGACCCGGGACAAGCTCACCTAACTTTCTTAAACTTCTGTCAATCCACAGGCTATAAACGCCTGCATTGAGTAGTTCAATGTTTTTCTTATGAATTTTTATGCCTTTTTCCTCAAACGGATAAGCCTGCTCTTCCAGCATGAGGTTATATTCTTCCAACACCAGCTCAGAAAGCTTCCTAGGACGTTCTGATTCCATAAGCGCCCGGCTGAAATGATAGTATGTTTCTGCAATATAGTAAGTCGCTGCAGCCGTAACATCACCAACATGGTAATCCACCAGGCCGTTATAACGGCGTATATTACGCTTCATTTTCTTTTTCTTTTTCTTAAGATTACGTTTAAAAGGCCGCTTGAGTTTTATGGCTACAAACTGATCGTATATTGGAGCAATAATCTCTAATGAAGCAATACCCGCCAAATAGCGGGTACGTTCAGTTCGTTGTGAACCAGCTTTTGCATCTGCCTTTATAATATATCTAAGCTTTTTTAAATGTTTTTTAGATTCATTATTGGTTTTATAAAATGCAGCAATCCTGGCATGAATCTCTAATGACTCTTCTAATGGTTTGGGGAAATATTTTACATAACGTTGATATATGCGTAACGTATTCTTCTTATCCGGTATTTTTTGATAAAGCTCTGCTGCGATTTGTAATGATTCTCGTCGAATAGTTTGATCCGATGATTGTGAAAAAATAAGCTCAAACTCCTTTGCAGCCTTGAGATACTTTTTGTCTTCCCTGTAAACATAAGCGATTTTTTTCGTCACTTCAGTACGATATTTATGCTTAGGGTAGGTCTTTCTAAATGCAAACAATACACTCGCGGCTTTTGTCCAGTCTTTAAGTTTAATCAGAGCCGTTGCAGCATCATACTCTGCCGTAGAACGAATCTTTGAATTGGGTGCCAATTTGCGTATGCGTAAAAAATGATCTGCTGCAACCCTGTATTGCTGTAGAGTATTCGCTTGTTCACCCTGCTTATAGACAGATGCAGCCAGGTTTTCTACCAGCTTCTTACGTAACGCATTATTTTTGTTTGGCATTGCGAGTACTTTCACATAGGCCTCTTCTGAATCTTTGAACTTATGGATATCAAATGAAGAATATGCAATCACTAGCCAGGCTGAACGACGCAAATCTTGTTGCGAGTTTGGATAGCTTTTTATTAATTGATGAGCTGTTTTGATCGCAAACTGATAATCTTTCATTTCATAAAGATTATCAGCAGTAGCAGCAAGAATGACCGATGCTTTCTTATGCTTGGGAAAAACATCAACAAACGTGAGAGAAACACGAATTACTTCTCGTTTAACCCTGTTTTTATCGTACTGAGAAACCTTCTTTAAATATTCTCGATAAGCATATACCGTGGCATAACCCGCTTTTGACGACTTTTTATTAACCGGGTAACTATATGCTGTTTTCTCATATTCTTTTGCTGCTGCAAGAAAATCTTTGTTTTCCAAATACAAATCTGCAAGAAGATAGTTTATATCGGCAGACTTTTTATCTTTTGGAAAAGATATAAGAAATTGTTTATACCAATGAGCAGCATCCTTAAAGCTTTGTTTTTTCTTATTACGATATTTATAATCTTGATACACGGCATGATAGTGATTTGCCAGATCAATGATGTTTTTCTTTAAAAATGCAACAACTTCCGGACTTTCCTTAATATTATAATATTTCCAATAGCTTTCATTTATCCCGTAAGCAGATGCATAATCCTTTTTAGCCTCAATAACAAGTTTTGGAAATCTCCCCTTGTGGTAAATCTCAATCATCCTCATGCTAAAATGAGGTGCAAGTTTATGATATTGATTGTTCGTGATGAAAGCTTTATATGTTAATGCCGCATCACTATAACGACGTTTTGTTAGATAAAATTCTGCTAAATAACTATAAATATCACTCTCATATGATTTCGTTCCATGTCGCTTAAAATAATCAATAACTGTATCTGCTCCACCCATGTTTGAAAAACTCAAACTTATTACACGGAATGTATCGTCAACTCGTTTTTTAATTGATGAATTATGATCTTGTCCAAAGTCATAGCCAATACTGACTTTATAATCGAGCAACGTAATAAAATGATTAAGCGCTTCTTCATAGAGATCTTGCTTATAAAATGTCCAGCCTTGCTTATACAAGGCCAATTCATAATATTCTGTACCTTTACCAATCTTAAGAATCGATTTATAAGCATCCTCTGCATCAAGTAACTTTTTTCTGGTGAAATAGAATTCCGCACGTCTAAACTGAACCTCAGCGAAATGTCGTGAACCCGGATACTTACTAACAAGGCGGTTCATCACCTTCATGGCGGCGTTGATTTGCCCTATTTCTTCATAGGCTCGTGATAACTGATATAACACCTGATCTTTATGCTGATACATTGGAAATTTGATCAGTAATTTCTTATAAAGCTTTATGGCTTTTTTCGCCCCTGCTGTTTCCAAATCTTCAATATTGGACCCATCTGGCAATGCTACAACTTTCGGGCTTTTAGATATTGCTATTTTTTCTTTAGCAGATGCTCTTTTTTCGAATTTTTTAGTCGACTCAGATTTAAGGTCAGCAACTTTATTTTTTGTGTTCGCTTTACTGATTGTAACAAGGGTGTTTTTTTCAGGATTTTTAAATTTGTTTTTCTTTATTGGTGCTTGTTCCTTCTTTTCACTAATAACGCCATATTCTTTTTCAATATTTAAGTCCGCAAGACGACGAATTGCATCAGGGGTCATAGCGGATTCCGGTGTTTGCTGTAAAAAGCGCTGATAACTTTTCATTGCTTTTTCAAGACCACCTTCTATACGAGCATCAATTATTTCTACTTTAACATCACGTAAATCTGCAATAGTCCCACTTTCATTTATAGCACATGCATTTAGAAGAAAGAAAAAAGCCAGAGGTAATGATTGTTTAAATGTCATCATTTAATACCTTTATCTTGTTTTACTTCAGGTATTATTTTTTCTTTTTTCACGTCAGTATTTTGTTGTTTTTTTAAAGCGCGTTTATATATTTCAACAGCTTCTGCGGCTTCTCTTATAAGCAATGCTTTCTCTTTTTCAATGTTTTGTTGTTTTTTTACTGCACGATCATAACTTTCCGCGATTGAGAATCGTGCTTTTATCTGTAATTCTTCAATACGTTTACGGCGATTTTCTAATTCATTAATCGACATTAATTCCAGCATATGGCCCTGTCTTGCGAGTAATGATTTAATTTTTTCATCCGCAAACCTGATTTTATTTTTAAGTTGTCTAATCTGATCGTCATATCCAGTAAAGCTTTGACTGGCTGCTTGCCGCGTTCTTACAAAAGAACGATAATTTTCATTCGTTTTATCAACGTGTTTATTTAATAAACGCAAGTTTTTATCTGCTTTAGTGAACCGTTCCTGATACTCAGTTTCAACATTCCATAAAATAACGCCTTTTAATCGGTCAATTCGTGCTTTTACACTTACTGGAAGCGTAACGTTATTTTTTTTCTGTTTTTTTTCAATTGCATATATATTATTGAGAATCACCCTCTCATTGACCTTAGCTAAATAATCTGGTCGTGGCGCAATTAACATTTTATTTAATCGTTCTTCTATTTTTTTCCGTTGAGCGATCCTGATTTTTAATCTTGAATCGAGCTGCCGGAACTTCTCCTGCATAGGAGGAAAAACAGGTGCGTAATAACTTTTTCTCTTAGCAATTATTTCAGTGTATGAATCAAGATAACCATCCCATGATGCAATTTTCTTAGAAAGGTCATCGAGATCAAAATAATTTTTAAGTGACTCTTGAAAATCATTTGACGCTAATAATTGCATTAAATAATGAGTTTCAGGAGCATCAGAAAGATTACGTAAATTAATCAGCCAGTTTTTATCTTTCCTTGATTCTTCACGCACAACAGCTTCTAAAAATTTTCCTTCACGAATACTTTTTATAGAGCTATCCAGCCTATCAAGTTCTTTGCTATATACTTCCAGCGCTCTTCCATAAAGTATTGCTGCTCGTCCATGAGCTTCCAGTTTTCCATATGCAAAGGGTAAACCCAGTAAAACTTCCTGTACTGACTGGTCCGTGACATTTCTCTTAGATAACAGCGTCCATGGTGCTATTGCCTGCTTCGGGTTGACATCTGCCAGTGATGCCCAACCTGAACCAAGTAATGCCTTATTTGAAAAAGGTCCATTTAAACGAATACGATCAAAATATTTTTTTGCCCTATACGGCTGCTTGTTTTCCATTAACTTATAACCAAGCACAAGATTAGCTTTATCACGTATTCCTAAAACATATTTATCATTAGAACTAATCTGTCCAGTCTTTTGTAATTGCGATATTCCTTTATTTATTTCATTGTTTCCTACATAAGCAATCGCAAGATTATAACTGGCATAACCATCCACCTCTGATAGATTCTCAATTCCACTAAGCAGATCTATGGCATCTTTAAATCTTCCATTAGAAATAAATATTTGAGATTTTAATAATGCTAGATCATATTTAATTTTTTCAGGAATTTTTCCTTTAATGCGTTCAATAGTGTGTAATGCATTTACCGGTTGTTGTTTCTGATGAT
>JAUVGM010000049.1 GCA_030593785.1 Gammaproteobacteria bacterium
CTTAAAATCCAATGACGTTGACCTTGTAATATTAGATTTAATGCTACCAGGAGAAGATGGGCTATCAATTGGCCGTCGATTACGTCAGCAAAATAATTTACCCATTATTATTCTTTCCGCACGATGTGAGGAATTAGATCGAATTGTTGGGCTTGAAATGGGAGCAGATGATTATTTAGGAAAGCCCTTCAATCCTCGTGAATTACTTGCAAGAATTAGATCTGTTCTACGTAGAAGCCAGGCAGATAATGATAATAGCGAAATAGAAGCTAAAAATGATTTATTTTTTGGTCCCTACTGTTTAAATATTGAAAAATATCAACTCACTAAAGATGATGAAATTATCTCACTCACCATCGGTGAATATACTCTATTGAGAATTTTTCTTGAAAATCCCAATCGTGTACTCAATCGAGAACAGTTATTAGAAAAAACCAAGGGATATAATTATTCCCCGCTGGATCGTAGTGTTGATGTATGTGTTGGGCGGTTACGTCGGAAAATTGAAACCAATCCTGCTGAACCAACCTTTCTGCAAACAATTTGGGGCGCCGGTTACCTGTTTACTATAGATGGTTAATAGGTATATTTTACTTTCATTATTTAAACTTCAACACTTATGTCTTTATTTAAATCACAGAAATATTTCTGGAAAATTTTTACTACTATAGGAATTGTTGCAATAGGATTCCAAATAATAATTTTATCTACATTTTCCTACTTCATGCTAATTCCTTTAGGTAAGCAAGCTGCTAATGATCTTACCAGTGTTATGACTCATGCAGCAGAAACCTGGCTAACACTTCCCTCATTACAACAAACCGAATTTACTAAGCGCATGTTAGATAAACATGGTTTAATTATTTCAAATAATAAATCACCACTTGCAACCTCAACCAGTCTATTACCCTACTTTTATTTTTTAAAATCTTCATTAAAGAAGCAGCTAGGGGAAGATATATTAATAAAACAAAGCATAAGTGATGAAGGAGAAGATTGGTATTGGGTTGATATCCCTGAGTCAGGTCACTTTATACGCTTTGGTTTTCCTCGTTCCAGAATAGGAGTAAACCCACCAATCGCTTTGATTGTATTATTGATCACTGGATTAATTATTACTTTTATCGCCACAGCTTTTCTTAGTCAAAGGCTATCCATACCTATTGAGCGACTTTATAACGCCGCAAGAGCCGTTGGCAGAGGTCATTGGCCAGATAAAATAGAAGAAGATGGGCCTGAAGAACTTATTGTTTTAACTAAAGAATTTAATCGAATGAATGTTCAGGTAAAAACACTCTTATCAAACAGAACTACTTTACTCGCAGGAATTTCACATGACTTAAGAACACCATTAACTCAAATTCAACTCGCACTGAGTATGTTACCTAATGATGGTGGCGATAAAGTATTGATGGAAAGTATTCAAGAAGATATTGTAACTATCAACCAACTTATTGGTGAGACCTTAAGCATTAGTATGGAACTTGAAGAAGATGAAGGCGTGCTCACCGATGTTAGTTTAGAAATAAATAGTGTCATTAAAAATATTCAAACAAATGATATAGAAATACGTTGGTTACAATCTGAATCAATTCGACATATTCTTCACCCTCTTGCGTTACGCAGAATTCTGACTAACTTACTTACAAATGCCGTACGTTATGGTGAGGGGCAACCTGTCACAATAGGCTGCTCGATAAAAAATAGTGAAATTATTGTAGAGATAATGGACAGAGGAAAGGGAATCGAAGAAAAACATCGCGAAGCTATTTTTCAACCCTTTTATAGATTAGAAAAATCACAAGGCAGTAAAGGACTAGGCTTAGCTATAGTTAGACAGTTAGCTGACACCAATAATTGGAACGTTCAATTACTACCTCGTGAAGGTGGTGGGACAAACGCGAGATTATCAATTCCACTCTACTGTAATTAACAATTAATCACGGCCTAAACATGGGGGCTGTTAGTCAGCTTACTCCAATTATATTATTACCAATCTATAATGATAGTGTTTGTAAAAACCAGCATATTCATCACCACAAACTGATAAATTAATTAAAAGACAAGAGCATTAATCTAAAATATTTTTTACATTTCCATTACCAAGTAGCTTATGAAAAGTAATATTGTTGGCTTGATTACCACCAAACTTCTGCCTGTGTGCCAACTGACCAACCTTGTGTAGCAGTACCGTAAGGCGCATTACCCGGTATATTACCAACTTCTCCTTTTAGTGCATCACTCCAGTCAGCAAATGTGACGAAAACTCTCAAAACAGGGCGACTGTAAAAACCACGATCAGCAGATAATTGCAATGCTGTTGTTAATTTTGTTAATGAGCCTTTGCGGCTGTTTATCTTGTCATCGATATAGTCAATGCCGCCTTCAAATACCAGGTTAACGTGTTTACTAAAATAGAACATAGGCCTGACACCTGTACTCACCCAGTTAAATTTAGAATTACCTGCCAGCCCATGATCTTCTTGTCGATACATCGCTATCCATTGCACAGAATAATCCGGTAATTTTTCATAGGTTAGTGTATTGCTGATTTCAAATGAAGTTGCTTTATCGAGGTTCCATAGCACTCCGCTTATATCTTCTCGAATCGGCTTAGGATTATAGTCACCTTGTCTGATCTCTGGCCCTGTCTGATAAATAAAGGCTGTCTTATTTTTCATATTTGAAGATTTCTGTTCCAACCATGCTCCTACTCCATAACCCGTTTTAACTGCATAGTTTAGTGTTGGCTGTTTATGTCGAGTAGTGAGTCCTGCCCACAATGTTAATTTTGAATTAGCTCCAATCTCAATACCATGCCAGCGCGCATCCAGGCTGGTACTATCAATAATGTCCGTACCTAAAACATCTTCATAACGAAACAAAGCAAGATTAAATTTACCCGTTCCAGCCGTAATATCTTCAACGCCAAATCCACCCACAGAACCTTGCCCCGGATTAAGCCAGCTATGATTCGAAATATGTAGCGTTTGACGATAATAATAACGACGTCCAAGCCATAACCTGGTATCACTATTAAAAAACTGATTAAAACTTAAATATCCCTGCGCAAGATTGCCTACACTAAAGTCATTACTTGAACCGTGTCGTTTAAACCCATCCAACATAAAAACACCCTGAACATATGCTTTGTCAGATTCATCCTTGCTCATTTTATAATTGTAGTTAAATTGTAATTCCAGATTTGTATCAGGCTCATTACCTAAACGATAACTGGCGCGAGTACCCGGCGCTTGAAACTTTGCCTGTGTTGTTCCATTTTCACTCATACCTATACTGCCACGAAAATAACCGTGAAAATCAAGGCTATGTTGGCCAGTTATTATATCTACTGCATGAGAACTAAAAGGAGTGATGAATAGAATAAAAATAAAAACATTTTTATTGAGCATTTATACTGCCTCCAGACAACAGTTCGAGTGCAGGGTGTTGCCTTATTTTTAGTATATCGAAAGGTTTAAGAAAGATAATAATACATATTATCGTTTTTACAAGGAACGTATGAATAAAATAATATTCTAAAAAAAGCAGTTTGAATTTTAACTATTCCCTTTAATCTTATAGGGAATAGTTTTTAATGTCAGGTAAGAAAAAATACATCGTGCAAATCTATTTTCCGCCGCCCAAACATGGAGGTGACATAGGTGCACCACCTGTTTCTTCTTTCCATTCATCTTCGGTATATGTATGAATAGCCAGAGCATGTATAGCATCTTTCAATTCACTAGCTAAAGTTGCATTAATCATTCTGTGTCGTGCAAGTAAATTTTTATCTGTAAACGCAGGAGAAACCACAACAACTTTAAAGTGAGACTCAGATCCTTCCGGAACATTATGATTACTACTTTCATTAATTACTTCTAAATGCAATGGTTGGAAATCATTTGATAATTTTTCTTCAATTGTAGCTTGTACTGTCATATTAGTTACTCACTTGTCTTTTTTTGATTCTTTATCATCATCATGTTCATTATGACAATGTTCATCTTTCAGATGGTCTTCATGTTTAAGTTCAGCAAGCTCAAGTAAACGTTGTTCTACTTTATAATTTACTGAATCTTCAGGAAACTCACCTTTTGCATTTCGCTCACCCGCGGGTTGTCCTGTTAAAAGTGATATAGCTTCATCTACCGTATTTATTGGGTATAAAACAAATTGCTTTTTCTCAATAGCCTTAATCACATCATCTCTTAATATTAAATGAGGCACATTAGTTGCCGGCAAAATGACACCCTGTTCGCCGGTTAAGCCCTTCAATTTACAAATATCAAAGAAACCTTCAATTTTTTCATTTATCCCACCAATCGCCTGAACATTACCGTGTTGATCGGCAGAACCGGTAATTGCAAAAGATTGTTTTACCGGTACTTTAGAAATGGCTGACATTAATGCGCATAACTCACCAACGGTTGCACTATCTCCATCAACACTACCGTAGGACTGTTCAAAAACTAAACTGGCAGATAAAGAAAGTGGTTTTCCGGTAGCGTAATGCGCTCCTAAGTATGAAGATAAAATTAAAACACCTTTCGAATGTAACGAACCACCCAGATCAACTTCACGCTCTATATCAATAATGTCGCCATCACCAATACGTACAGTTGCAGTAATGCGTGCTGGTTGCGCAAATTCAAGACGACCTGTTTCAATAACAAACAACCCATTTACCGTTGCAATTTTTTCACCGCTAACATCAATAAGCAGTATGCCCTTGTTAATTTCATCATAAATTCGATCACGACTACGATCAGCTCGATAAATTTGTTTATCGATTGCGAGCTGCACATCTTCTGCACGTACAATAGTTTGATTTTCTTTTTTAGCCCAATAATCTGATTCTATTAAAAGGTCTAACATACTGCGCAAGTGTGTTGATAACTGTGTAGTATCTTCAATTTGACGCATACCATATTCAATCACGCGTTTAACCGCACCTTGTTGAAAAGCAGCCAATTTATTTTTTCTCACTAAAGTCGCAATAACCTGTGCATATTGATTTAATGATTCTTTAGAACAGTCAATACTTTCAGAAAAATCCACTTCTACTTTAAATAGCTCAGAAAATTCAGGATCCTCTTCTTCTAGTAAATAGTACAAAGCACGATTTCCAACTAAAACAACTTTGATATCCAACGGAATCGCTTCGGGTTCTAAAGACACTATATTCATCAAGCCAGCATTGTCACCCATCGTCTGAATATTAATTTCTTTAGCAACTAATACCCTTTTTAATGCTTCCCACGAGTAAGGTTGACTGAGCAATTTATGAGCATCGATAATAAGGTATCCACCATTGGCTTTATGTAGGGCACCCGGTTTTATAAAACGATAATCCGTTACCTGTGTTCCCATTTGCGACATATATTCAACACGTCCCAATAAGTTCTGATACATAGGATTGTCTTCATAGGTTACAGGTACACCTTCGCTCTTCTCATTATCAACAATTAAATTTATTTCATAGTGTTGAAAGCCAAAATAATCTTCATTTACATCATAGGTAACATCTACATGCTCGTGTTCACGAAATTCATAAAGCCCGTTAATAACATCTTCCTGAACATCCATTAAATATGTCGTTATGGATTTAATTTCTTTGTATTTAACTTTGACCTCGTCAATAAGATGAGCTGCAGCAAACATTCCGACTTCACGATTTATTTCAGTAATTTTTTCCCTGGTTTCTCTTTGCCACTGGCTACGTTGTCGAATTAAAGTATTTAGACGATCCTCTAGTACCGCAACGACTTCTTCAAATTTCTTTTTGTCTTTAACAGTAAGTTTTTCATATTCTTCAGCAGTTAATTTTGTTCCATCTTTAGATGCTGCAAACGTTAACTCTTCATCACTGCGTAAAAAAACAACATCATGCTTCTTTGCTTCTTCAGCTAAAGAATTAAATGCCGCATGAGTTTTCTCTTTTAGTGAATCACGAACTTCTTGCTGACGCGTGTAATAAAGTTCGCTTTCAAAAGCACTTGGGATTGCTGTTTGTAGATCCTGCACCAGCAGGCGCATATCATCTCTAAACCTGCGTCCTTGCCCAGCCGGTAAGTTAATTGCTTTTGGTTTTTGTGGATCATCAAAATTAAAAACATAACACCAATCATCTGCTGCACTTTGTTCTGCTGCAGCCTTATCCAGGAAACGCTTTAATAAGGTGTGTTTTCCGAGGCCCGTTGAGCCCATGAGGTACATGTTGTAACCTGGTCGGCCCATTTCAACGGCAAAAGAAAGAGCATCGATAGCGCGTTCTTGACCGACTATTCCTTCAAAATCTGCAAGCTCATTGGTATCACTAAAATTAAATTCAGCCTGCTCACAAAATGATCGTAATTGCCGGGCACTTATTGCTTTGATATGTGTCATAGTTTTTAGATTATCTGTAACATTTTATTTTTAGAACAGTTAGTATAAATTAAAGTAGTGCATGCAAGCGAGTAAAGTAAGTAAAAGCATGTATAAATACTTGAAAAACATACTATTTATTATAGCGGTCACGGAAAAATATAATATCCGACTAAATCACTTAGAATTAACAATTGTTCACAGAAACCTTATTGTCAATGTGTCTTTTAGGTTCTAACTTTAGTTCGGAAATATAATTGTTTAGGGAAAAAACAAAGGGGCAACATCATTATGAAATTATCTTCACGCGCACATTATGCTATTAAAACCGTCTTAGAATTATCAACGCACGTTAATGAGCCAGTAACGTTAGCGCATCTCGCTCAGGCACAAAATATTTCAATATCTTATTTGGAGCAAATTTTCGCTTTATTGAGAAAATGTGACATTGTTAAAAGTACTCGTGGCCCAGGTGGCGGCTACATGTTAAATAAACCATTAACTGAAATTTCTATCGCGGCTATTGTCAAAGCTGTAGATAAGGCAACCGTTAAAGAAACAAGTATGGAACCCGACTTCAACGGCACAGATAGTCATCTTCTTTGGTTACGTTTGCTTGACCTCATTGGTGGTTATCTCGATAGTATTAGTCTTGCAGAACTACATGGCCTCTATACAACACCGGATGCTACTCAGTCAGAAACAACGAATGAAGAGAGCTCATTTCAGGTAGCTTAACTAGCTCGTACAGTTGTAGTTGGAATATCCAGGCGGAAATATTTTTATATTTCCGCTTTTTTTATCCCTAAGAAATGTGAAGCTACCTTAATGTTCAAAATATGTTCAAATTTATCTTGACACAATCGTGTAACAATTCTATTTTACGTAGCTGTACAAAATTGCATCAACTTGGAAGATGGCAAAAAACATGGATTTCGATTTTGTGACTTAAATCCCAGCAATATTCAGGGATTTTTATAATAATAATCATAATATACGGATAAGGGACACCACCATGGATTTTACGCTACCACACTTGGTAATGATCACTGCTGCTTTGCTTATCGCACACAGCCTGATTTGGGCTTGATTATTAACACCGGTATTAAGTTACCGGTGTTAAATTATGTTTGAATTCTTAGTTAACTATATTATTAATTTCTTATCTTTCAATATCCTTTTCTATCCTTTGAAACATTACATTTCCATCTCATACCCTGCTTATTAGCAAAATCTTATATCCTTATTCTTTTATTTACTTTTCACTTTACTTGATCTCGATCAATTTTTTGTTTTTTGGGCTGTGTAACCCTTATTCAAACAAACTCAATAAGGGGAAAGAGTATGGTTATGCAGGAAGGCGATAAAACAATATTAGTCAATATAGGAAAAACTGTTCTGATACTAACCGCGTTTATGTTTATAGTAATGATTGCAGCTAATATACTTGTTTAAAATCCAGCTCTTGATCGTTATGTAACCAAGTTTTACAAAAGCGTTCTCCACGCAGGCCGGTTTTATAACCGGCCATTTTTATGCTCGCGATTAATTATCGTTTACGTGGAGAAATGTATTCCAGTGCCTGACTAGCTTGTTGCACAAAATGTTTAAAGCTTTCAAAACTTTCGTTATCTAATTCTCTACCGCTTGGCTGCCGATCAGCATAAATTAATCCTATCACCCTACCCGCTATTACCAATGGTGCGATATAAAATGCTTTACTTGCTAAAATCAATCGAATGTCATCACTCACTTTATTATCAGAATTATTAGCTTGTGTATTTTCGACCCAAACTGGTTGAGCATTTCTTACTACCTTCGAAAATATATTGTCAGTTTGCAGGCTAAAGAAAAAGCGACTAGTAAATCCATCACTATCTTTACCTAAAGCATATTTTGCTTTGATAGCTTTTTTATCTGAAGTCAACATCGCAAAAACAGTTCTATCAAGCCCAACGCCGCGGTAAATACCTTCTAATATTATTTCCAGTATTAAATTAAAATCAGGTTTCTCAACTAACAGGCTGGAAAGATCTCGCAAAATGTTTAACTGTAACAAGGGATCTGGAATGGGACAGTTTGCATCAAAAGAATGCTCATCAATATTATCTTCTACCTCATCTTCATCAATCGGTAAATATTTTATAATGGAACTAGCCCCAAATAACTGTGCAACTTCTGCTGCTTTTTTTGCATTATCCTGTACTAGTTCAAGAGATTTATTTTTATCGACATTAATATGTTCTGCAATTTTATGTGCTACAGATAACGTCTCTTTACTATTCCAACTTTTACTTGAATTTTCAGAAAGTTTTAACGCATAAACAATATCCTTAATTCTTGGGTTGTCCATATTGGGTTTATTAATCGCACTATGTAACAAGTCACTGATATGCCAGTCACATGTTAAACCAACGGTAAGTTGATCCAGGGTAAAACCAAGCACTTCTTGCTGTGCCATTTCTTCTGAGAAACCTCGCTGTTCCATTAACTCTATTATTTGTTCACCTTCTTCCCCTGCGACACACCAAAATGTTATTTCGCCAACATATCTAAGCAAGGCTGCAATAAATATTTCTTCCGCTGCATCATCATCACGACGTTCAGCAAAATCACGCGCCTGCACTGCAGCATGAAATGACATGGCCATAAGTTTTAATGCATGCTCTCTGGCTTTACCACTTAACAATGCATCAATAATGGCAAGAGACATACTGATATCACGTACAAGATTAAAACCAAGATAAACAATAGCACGACTGACTGTGCTGATTGTAGAGCCAGTCACATTATAGGTTGCACTATTTGCAACACGTAAAACTCTGGCTGTTAAATTTGCATCGCGTAAGATGATTCGGGATAAATCGGATGTAGATGTTGCTTCTTTTGATACAACATCATTAATGGCATGTACCGTATATTTGAATATAGGTAACTCATTTTCGCTAATGCGTGTTATCCAGTTGTCTAGGTTTTCGGACATAAATAAAGTGTGATTCGCTTGTTAGTTAAAATTATTCCCTTTAATACTATTCGGCATATCACACATATTCTTTAACTTAACGGTTCCATTTAGCAACAAACTTGTCCAATTGATTAGCAAATTCCCGTCTGTCACGTTGATTTAGGGGGGGAGGCCCACCGCCCATCACTTCTCCCGTCCCTCTGAGTTCATCCATTAAATCACGCATTACTAACTTTTGTTTAATGGTTTCTGTTGAATATAGTTCGCCACGAGGATTAAGGGCATGTCCGCCTTTTTCAATAACTTCCGCAGCTAAAGGAATATCTGCGGTAATAATCAAATCATCTATTTGAGTTTCTTGCACAATATAATTGTCCGCAACATCAAAACCGGAAGATACGCGTATACTTTTGATAAATGGTGATTTTGGAATTATCAAACTCTGGTTTGCCACCAAAGTTACTTGTATTTTTGCACGCTCAGCAACACGAAATAAAATCTCTTTAACAACTTTCGGACACGCATCGGCATCAACCCAAATTCGCATATTAATTCCTTTATTATTAATAATTACGCCAGTTGCTCACTCATTGCTTTTTCTGATATCGGATATTGCAACACCGCATGCAGAGTAAACAAATTCGTTAATTTTACCACATGCTTTAGTTCTTCTTTTTCTACCATGACAATCACTTTTGCCCCTGGCGCATACTTTTGTAGGCTATGTAAAAATACATCCAGGTTACTGATGTTTACCCCTGCATAATTGTTTCCATAGCCATACAAGAAATCCGCAACAACGAAGTCAGGCTGCTGTTTCTTTAAGTGGGATATCGCTTTACGCATCGAATTAAATTGCACATTCTCAATATTTAAGTTGTGGTACAAATTGATAAAATTTGG
>JAUVGM010000109.1 GCA_030593785.1 Gammaproteobacteria bacterium
TTCAGAAAGGATATTTTAAAAGAATGAGATATGGAATCATAGTTATTTTATGTTTAACTTTTTTTCAGGTACAGGCAGCAGTCGGTTATAAAGTTGGAAACACTGCACCAGAGTTTACATTAAAAGCAATAGACCAAAAAACATATTCATTATCCGGGTTGCGCAAAAAAGGACACGTTCTTTTAGTTTTTTGGGCGGTGGAATGTGTGTATTGCTATGCGCACATCAAAGAGTTTAATCGAGCACATGAACAATTTAAGGATAAGTTAACAGTTGCGGCCATCAATATTGGTGGCGAATATCCGAATGAAGTCATTGAATATGTAAAAGATAATAAATTGAAATATTTAATTTTAAATGAACGGTTAAATAATTTAGATGTTGGGGAAAAGTATCATGTTCTGGGTACACCAACAGTCGTTCTGGTTTCACCGCAGGGCAATATTCTTTTTTATGGTCATGATGTTCCTGACTTAACGCAATGGCTGAAATAACTTTATTTGTCGGTTAGGTTAGTTGTACTTGGTGTAATGTAATTTAATACGGCTTTTGAAAGTTCAACCGGATCAAATTTCGGTAAGTAATGGTCGGCTCCAACTTGTTTTCCTAAAGCTATATTTGTATCGGCAGATAAAGAGGAATGCATCAATACAGGAATGCCTTTAAAGCGGTCATCAGATTTAATTTTCTTTGTTAAAACATAACCATCCATTCCGGGCATTTCAACATCGGTTAGAATAAGTTTTAGATAGTCTTTAGTGGGAATTCCCATTGATTCAGCGCGTGTTGCAATTTCCTGTAATTTTTCCCAGGCATCATCGCCATTTTTGGCGCTAACATAATTGATATCCATTTTCTGTAAGGTTTTTTCAATTTGTTTACGTGCAACAACAGAATCATCGGCAAAGAGCATGAATGATTCAAAGTCCGTTTTCTCGATGCTATCAAATGAACTTTCATCCTCATCAAGCCCCGCTGTTTCACTAAGCACTTTTTCTACATCAATGATCATAGCGATGCGGTCATCTTGCAACTCGGTTACTGCGGTGACAAGCCCGCCCATTTTATTTGCCATCATCGCGGGAGGAACGCGTATATCATTCCATTCCATGCGTATTATTTGTTCAACAGACTTAACTAACATTCCGGTAGTGCTTTTATTAAATTCAGTAATAATCAGTTTATCAGCGGGTTCTTCAACATCCATACCACAAAACTTAGCAAGGTCGATGACGGGTAACATGGTGCCACGTAAGCTAACCATGCCTATTACACCTGGAGGCATATCTGGCGCACGGGTAATTTCAGGTACCTGAATGACTTCTCGTATTTTGAAAACATTCAGGCCAAAAACCTCTTCACGTCCGGTATTTTTGTCTAATCCGAGACTAAATAATAATATCTCTAAACGATTGGCTCCTGCGAGCTGAGTACGTTCATCGACTGATTGTATAAAATTGCTCATAATATTTTCTGCTAAAGGTTTCGTGGAGACCAAATAAGTAATTAGTGCCAAGTTATGCTTCAATTAGCGACAATTCAGCCAGAAACTTTAGTAAAATTAGCAGAGACAGTGCTTATTTACACAGGATTAGAAGGGGATTATCGAGTATCCTCTTGTAAGTTTTGTAATACGAATTTTTACATTTATGACGGTAATCAGTAGGAGATATTATGTCGAATGAATTTGAGAAGATTGATCACGTAGAAGGTCAAGGCAAAGAAGCAACAGCGGGTAGCCCTATTGTTGTGCATTACACGGGCTGGTTGTTTGATGCCGATAAAGAGGACAATAAAGGTGATATGTTTGACAGCTCATTAGCTAGAAACGATCCTTTTTCATTCAATCTTGGCGCTGGTCAGGTTATTAAAGGCTGGGATCAAGGATTTGAAGGTATGAAAGAAGGCGGTAAACGTACCTTAATTATCCCTGCTGATATGGGATACGGTGCAGCAGGAGCAGGCGGCGTGATTCCACCGAATGCAACATTAGTCTTTGATATTGAGCTCATTGAAGTTCAAGGATAGGCAAAAAAAAGGGCTGATATATCAGCCCTTTTTTATTCATGCTTTTTAAAATTATGCAGCACGTTTGCGGCGAGTAGCATAATTCACTTTGATATCTCGACCAAAGAACTCTGAACCATCTAGATCAGAAATCGCTGCTTTAGCACCTTTTTTATCCATTTCAACAAAGGCAAAACCCTTTGGACGGCGTGTTGCACGATCAGTCATTACGCGTACACCTTGCACATCACCATAATCAGCGAAAAGTTCACGTAAATCATTGGCATTAGCTTTAAACGCAAGATTGCCAACAAAGACAGAAACCTGCTTTGAGCCAATTAAATTAAATTCCATTGGAATTACTACAAGAATGCCTGCAATAAAAGAACTAATTAATACTGAGTAAGCGAGTAAACGTTCTGGAGCAGTTTGGGCTAATTCGTTAATGTTGAGGTAAGGGAAGAGAAAGTAACCTGCAATAGAGAGAATAAGCGCGGTAATGATAGATTTAATAATATTTTTAAATGTAGGTAAGGCAATTTTCATTTTAAGTTCACTTAATTAAAAAGGTTTAAAAAAAGTACATCAGAAGCAAACCTTCTTGCATGTACAGTTGCGGAGATTATATCAGACTCAATAAGCGGATGGCGACCGTTAAAATGTAAATCAAACTGGATGCAAAATCAGTCGTCTTATATGTGCTCTTAGGTGAACTGTGTGTTTTAATAAGATGAAAGATTTTATTATTGTAATAATGGTATTAAGAATGACTGAATATGAATTTACTCTGCATTTATCAGCAGATGAATATCTTCAATATTATGAAGGTATAGCAGACGCTATTCAGGTACAAAGTCGCTGTGGAAAAAGCATTCAATTCCCGGCAATTAAAATGCGCAAGTTTGTTTTACCAGATGGGATACATGGTACGTTTATAATAAAGCTGGGTAAACAGAATAAATTTTTATCATTACAACGGAAAGATATATAGAGGGAGAAGAGTGTGTTACAACCCATTTTTATTGCACACCGTGGTTATGCTGCGGCATATCCTGAAAACACCTTGATTGCTATTGATGCAGCCAGGCAAGCTGGCGCTGAGTTTGTTGAAGTTGATATTCAGTTGAGTGCCGATCAAGTTCCCTTGTTATTTCATGACCGTAATTTAGAGCGCCTTTGTCAGCAAACAGGAGCCATTCATGAATACACTTTTTCACAACTGGAAAAATTTAACGTTACAGATGTGGAGAAGTTTTCTGAACAGTATGCGAACAATAAAATAACATCTTTGCAAACATTTATAGATTATTTAAAAGAGCATCCTGAATTAAATGCGTTCATTGAATTAAAGCGCTCAATGATTGAAAAGTTTGGTGAAGAGCTGGTGTTACAAATACTTCTTCCCATGTTCGCCGGCATGGAAGAGCAAATCAGTTTTATTTCATATAATCAGTCTGTTTTGAAAAATATTCATGATAGCTCAAATTATAAGACTGGCATCGTGGTCGATGAATGGAGTGAATATAATAAAAACGCTAATTGGGATTCGGAATGGCTATTTTGTTCAGCATCAGGTTTGCCAGAAGATAATAATGAGCTGGATATAAATTCTAAAATAGCTGTTTTTGAAGTAGGAAATATTGGTTTAGCTAAACATTTACTCGCACGAGGTATTCGTTATCTTGAAACCTTTCGTATTAAAGAAATGACAGATGCTTTTTCTGTGAGTAAATAATAGTGAGTGACATTGATGTTCTCGTTATAGGTGCAGGTATTCATGGTGTGGGTGTTGCCCAAGCTGCCGCTGCTGCAGGATATAGTGTTTTAGTTTTAGAAAAAAATGGAATCGCAGCAGGCACATCAAGCAAGTCAAGTAAACTCATTCATGGTGGCTTACGTTATCTTGAAAGTGCACAGTTTTCATTAGTCAGAAAATCACTTAAAGAACGATCGATCTTATGCCGTTTGGCACCAAGCATAGTGAAGCTGCAACCCTTCTATATTCCTATCTATAAAAATACAACACGGCGACCTCTGCACATTCGAATAGGCTTAAGTTTGTATGCCTTGTTAGGTGGTTTACGTAAAGAAAATTTATTTAAATCTGTGCGGCGCAAAGAAGTTAAAAAACTGGATCAATTAGAGCAAGCAGAATTACAAAAGGTTTATCAATATAATGATGGTCAAACTAATGATGTGCAATTAACAAAAGCCGTTATGTCCAGCGCAGAATCATTAGGTGCTGAATTATATTGTCCTGCAACGGTTATTTCAGTTGTTAAAAATGATAATGGCTTTAATGTTACATACCAGGATGATGATAAAGAACAACATATTCAGGCAAAAATTGTTGTGAATGCAGCAGGCCCCTGGGTGAATGAATTACATAAGCTGGTTGATTCAAATGTTGACGCAGAAAAAACAGAATCATTAGATGTAGATTTAGTTCAAGGGACTCATATCATTATTGATACATCTGCGCCTTCAGGCATTTATTATCTTGAAGCCGCCGATCAACGCGCAGTGTTTGTTATGCCCTATGAGATTAATGGAGAACTTAAAACCATGATTGGCACAACAGAGAAACTCTTTCATGGAAAAGCAGATGATGTTAAACCTACAACAGAAGAAGTTGATTATTTGTTAAGTGTTTATAAATCATACTTTCCAAAGCAGAAGAATATAACTATTGTTCACCAGTTTGCAGGCTTAAGAGTTTTACCAAAAGATGATGGAAGCATGTTTTCTCGACCTAGAGATACAGTCTTACATTGGGCAATGCCGGGATTATTAACCCTGTACGGTGGGAAGCTTACCGCATATCGTTCCACATCTGAGTCAGTGATAAAGAAAATAAAACCATTTTTAGATAATAGACGTCGAATCGCACATACTGATCAATTGTATTTATCATTCACAGACCTTGCTGAAACGGATATGCGAGTTACTTAGATAGATGTTTAATAATATTTTTATCGGTAATTAATTGTTTACGCCACGCATATTATCCAACATCAATTTCATCCAATCATCATAACGTTTTGCAAGATCAATATTGTTTTCTGGTTTAAACCATACGCCTGCCTCTTTTTCAGGCCAGTATGAAGGCTGGTCGGCGAGCAAATATGCCGTGCCTCTTGATGTTGCTTCACATTCGGTTGAGCAATATACAGGTAGTGTAGAAAGATCGGCAAGTCGTTGGTTTAAACCATCAAGAGTTGCTAAGCCACCCGATATTTGAATCTGCTCTGGCGGTGAAGATAGTTTACTCATTTCATCTAAACACGCCTTTAATAAAAAAACGATACTCTCAATAATGGCGACAGATTTTTCTTTAATATCAGCCTGACGATTAAACTTACTGATAAAATTAGGTAACCAGAAAGGTGACGCTAACCCTGAAACCCCGTTTAAAAAAAGCGGAGGATTTTCAATTTCATCTAACCAGTCAGGTAATTTTTTATAAATATTCGTATCAGGATATTGTTTACCTAGCCATTCCAGTGCACTGCCGGCACCATTAATTGTTCCTTCAAGTACGTAATTATTTTGTATTCTTTTATGTTCCTCATCCTGAAATATAATACTGGTTAATAAGCGTCGACTATATAATTGAAGTGGTCCGGAAGAGCGTGAAAGAAATGCACCTGTACCTGTGTTGACATAAGCGGTATCGGCTTGAATTTGTCCATAGGCGTACATCGCTGCTGACTGATCTCCGGTAACGAGTCGAAGTGGTATATTATTACCGACTATATCCAAAGTCCCATAATTAAAAACAGAAGGAACACATTTAGGTAATGCTGCGACAGGAATATCAAATAATTTTAGTAACTCCTCATCCCAATCATGTTTTTTTAAATTCCATAATTGGGTACGTGAGGCATTAACAGGATCAACAACAAATACTTTTTCTTTTACTAATCTAAAAGTAATGAAACTGGCCATGGGGCCAAAGGCCAGTTTCTTTTCATCCAGAGCATTTTTAACAGCAGGAATATTTTCAATACACCAGCGCAATTTACTGGCACCATAATGAGGAGATAAAAATAAACCAGTCACTTTATGAATGTGTTCATTTTTATTATTAAACTGTTCTAACCAGTCTGTGTTGCGACGGTCTTGCCAACTGATAACAGGCGATAATGCTTTTCCTGTTTCTTTATTCCAGCAAACAATATTAGAGCGCTGCGTTGCGAGTCCGGCAGAAATGATTAAATCTTTTTTATCACCTATATTTTTTAAAACTTTTTTGATTGAGTTGTTGATGGAATCAATAACATCTTCTGCATTGAGTTCAACAAAATGTTTGGCAGGGTATTCTGTTTCTACTTCACTGTAGGCGCTAGTAACCATTTCGCCATTATGATTAAAGATAATGGCACGACTAGCGTGACCGCCCTGGTCAATACAAAGATAAAGAGAGTCTTGAGTTATAAAGTCCATATTAAAGTATGTCGTCCAGTTAGTTGAATTCTTTAGTTATCTTGTTACGAATATTATAAAACAAGTAATCTGTTGGGTTCGTCGCGTTGCTCCTTAACCCAACCTACGACAGGATTCCAGTTAGAGAGCAGAATGATGATAAGTACAAAATGTAGGTTGGCTTAAGCGTAGCGAAGCCAACGTTTTTATGCTTAAATCGTTGAGCTCACGGGGGATGTGTTTTTATCCTGAAGTTCTTCGCGCCTCCAGTGGTTTTTATTTTTTAATGGTGGTTACTATTATAAATTTATTGCGATTAATGCCTGTTCATAATCCGCTTGAGGCAATGGAATACGTATTTCATATCCACCACCGGCTGCTTCCTGCATTTCTTCTCCCTTAAGACTTTCCATATGATCTAAGGTGATGGTTTGATTACCATGAGGCGAGATAACTTCAAGAGAATCACCAACAGCAAATTTATTTTTAACGAGTACTTCTGCCAGGCCTTTCTCTGCATCATAGCTTCTGATTTCACCAACAAATTTTTGTTGATTGCTAATAGAGTGTCCGGTTAAATAATTTTGATAATTTTGTTTGGGATGGCGATCATAAAAACCTTCGGTATAACCACGGTTAGCAAGACCTTCTAACTTACCAAATAAGTTGGCATCAAATTCTTTACCTGCAATCGCATCTTCAATTGCCTGACGGTAAAGTTGTGCAGTACGCGCAACGTAGTAATGCGATTTAGTGCGGCCTTCAATTTTGAATGAGTCGATACCAATTTTAGTTAAGCGATCAATGTACTGAATGGCACGGAGATCTTTGGAATTCATAATATACGTGCCGTGTTCATCTTCCATTATCGGCATGTGTTGGCCTGGACGGTTTGTTTCTTCAATTAAATAAACTTTGTCTGCTAATGGATGACGTTGAACTTTTACTTCAGGAAAGGCTTCGGGCGTGTTCATCACGGCCATTGCATCAAATTCTATTTTCTGCGCATCGCCCATTTCATTTT
>JAUVGM010000215.1 GCA_030593785.1 Gammaproteobacteria bacterium
ATTGTTAGCTTTGAGTAACTGTTCAATGGTTTGATCCGGGTCTTTAACAAAAGGCTGACCTAATAAAGTCACTTCTTTTAAGAATTTTTTAATCCGACCTTCAACCATTTTTTCAATAATATTATCAGGCTTACCACTTTCAGCAGCTTGTGCCGAGAAAATTTCACGTTCTTTATCAAGTGTTGCAGCATCGACGTCAGCTTCAGAAACACAAACAGGTTTGCTTGCTGCTATATGCATCGCAATGTCTTTACCTAAAGCAGCATCGCCACCTTCCAGTTCAACCATAACAGCGATACGTTCACCGTGTTGATAGGTACCCACCACATCAGCGTCTGCAATAATTTCAAAACGACGTACACTCATATTCTCACCGATTTTAGCAATCAGTTCTTTACGTGTATCTTCTACAGAAGTTCCACTTGCTAATGGTAAGCTCAATAATGCTTCAATATCAGCAGGTTTGTTTTTAAGTACACAATCAGCAATTGAAGAAACGAAATCTTTGAAATCATCACCTTTAGTCACAAAATCAGTTTCACTGTTTACTTCAAGAATGATCGCATTTTTATTGTCATCACTTGTTTTAATAGTCGCAAGGCCTTCAGCCGCAACGCGACCTGCCTTTTTGTCGGCTTTAGCCATACCTGCTTTACGCATGGTTTCGATTGCAACTTCAATATCACCATCGGTTTCAGTAAGGAATTTTTTACATTCCATCATACCTGCGCCAGTACGATCGCGTAGTTCCTTAACTAATGCTGCAGTAATTGCCATGTTGTTATCCTCTTAAATCTTTTTTGCTAAATTCAAATCAAAACTAGAATTGATTTGATTCTAAAATATTTGAAAAAGGGGGCCCAATATAAATACGGCGCCCCCTTCTTGGTTCAAACAAAACAACTATTATTCAGCTGAATCGTCTGCTTTCTTAACGGCCTTCTTTTTAGCTGCTTTTTTCTTAGCAACTTTCTTGACTGCTTTTTCGCCTTCAGCTTCTTTTGCTGGTGCTTCTGCTTTATCTTCAGCAGCATCCGCTTTCTTCACAGCTTTTTTCTTAGCCGCTTTTTTCTTAGCTGTTTTCTTCTTGGCAGCTTTCACTACACCTGCATCATCAGTCTCAACAAAATCATCCTTGTTGCCAGCAGCAGGTTTAGGTACAGACTCACGACCAGTGATAACAGCATCTGCTATACCCTTAACATAAAGGCTTACCGCACGAATCGCATCGTCATTACCTGGAATAACATAATCAATGTTATCCGGGCTGTTATTAGTATCTACTACACCGATAACAGGGATACCTAATTTAACCGCTTCTTTAACAGCGATATCTTCATGACCTACATCAACAACAAATAACGCATCAGGAATGCCTTTCATGTTTTTGATACCACCGAAGCTACGATCCAATTTTTCCATTTCGCGAGTCATGGTGAGGATTTCTTTCTTGTTACGGCCTTCGATGCCTTTTTCCATCATCGCTTCAAGTTCTTTCAAACGACGAATAGATTGTTTAACTGTTTTAAAGTTAGTCAACATACCACCTAACCAGCGATGGTTAACAAACGGCATGTCACAACGTTCTGCTTCTTCACGAATAATTTTACCTGCAGCACGCTTAGTACCAACAAATAAGATATTGCCGCGGTTTGCAGCTAATGAACCAATAAAGTTAACAGCATCTTTATATAAAGGCAGTGTTTTTTCTAAATTGATGATATGGATTTTATTACGATCGCCAAAAATGTAATTACGCATTTTCGGGTTCCAGAAACGTGTTTGATGACCAAAATGTACGCCGGCCTCAAGCATTTCACGCATGCTTACTTCACTCATTCTATTTCTCCTGATCCTTAAATCTTGTAAAGGATCTGTTAGGGTTACGCCTCCACACACCCCATTTAATCAACCAAGACGAAAGTCGATAACTGAATTAATCAGCGTTTTCGAATCGGCACCCTGACAAATGTGTCGGTGTGTGTGTGTCGTTAAATTCAGCTTATTTAGTAAGGTTATTCGCCCTGCTAATACAAACTATTAAAATTTGCCAAATCGGCGCGCGCTTTATACCATACTTGGCTTGGAGCAACAATCAAGATCACTCAAACTCTTGAATTAATGCCACTTTTTGCATATTTGCCTACTTTTTAGGCACCTTTTGAGTATAGGAACCATAAAATGTCCGTAAGCATCAAAACTGCCGAACAAATCGAAAAAATGCGTGTTGCAGGTCGTCTTGCAGCTGAAGTGCTTGAAATGATTGAATCCCATGTCCAGGTGGGTGTCACCACCAATGATCTGGACAAAATTTGTCACGATTATATCGTCAATGAGCAGCAAGCTATTCCTGCACCATTGGAATATCACGGTTTTCCAAAATCAATCTGTACCTCGGTAAACCAGGTAATTTGCCACGGAATCCCAAATGAAAAACGCCTGAAAAATGGCGATATGATCAATATCGATATTACCGTCATCAAGGATGGTTGGCATGGTGATACCAGCAAAATGTTTTTTGTTGGTGATGCATCCATTCAAGGCAAGCGTGTCGCAAAAATCAGTTACGAGTGTTTATCAAAGGGGATTGCATTAGTTAAACCCGGCGCTCGACTTGGTGATATTGGTGCAGCGATTCAGCAACATGCTGAAAGTAACAATTACTCTGTGGTTCAGGAATATTGCGGACACGGCATAGGTGAAAAATTTCATGAAGATCCACAGGTTTTACATTATGGTAAGGCTGACACGGGGCTCGTTTTAGAGACCGGTATGATTTTTACCATTGAGCCCATGATCAATGTTGGTAAACGTAATGTGAAATTATTAAAAGATGGCTGGACCGTTGTTTCAAAAGATCGCAGTCTCTCCGCTCAGTGGGAACATACTATTCTTGTCACAGAAACGGGGCATGAAATTCTTACCTTGCGTAAAGAAGAAAGTATTTCATGAATAAAGTATTTCAAGATAAAGAATTATTTGATGAAGAACATTTTGAATCTGAATTAAAGGAACCAAGCAACAGCAACACCCTTCCCTTATTTAAAGAAACCTTAAGCAACGCCACTGAAGTTCTTAAGCAACGCTTCAAAGCAGGTCGTGCCGCAACTGAACTTGTTCAGGCACGATCTAATATTGTGGATGCTGTTCTTAAAAAAGCATGGCTACAATATTTCGAAGAAGATGTAACCGACATTGCATTGCTTGCAGTAGGTGGTTATGGCCGAGGTGAACTTCACCCTGCTTCTGATGTTGATGTACAAATTCTGCTTAAAGATGATGAAGAACATCACAATGAAGCGCTTGGACAATTTATCACCTTTCTCTGGGATATTGGGCTCGAAATTGGCCATAGTGTTCGTACTTTAGATGAATGTGTAGCCGAAGCTACTGCAGATATAACCGTTGCGACTAACTTACAAGAAGGTCGTCTTCTGTATGGACCAGAAGAACTATTCAACCAACAGCGTGAGCTCTGTGCTCCCGATAAAATCTGGCCAAGCAAAGATTTCTTCCAGGCAAAACTTGACGAACAAATCACACGTCATCAAAAATATCATGACACGGCATATAATCTGGAACCTAACATAAAAGAAAGCCCGGGTGGCTTACGTGATATTCAGGTTATAGGTTGGGTCGCTAAACGACATTTTGGTGTTGATACCTTAAAAGAGTTAATCAGGGACGAATTTATTACCGAACAGGAATATAAGTCCTTACACGAAGGCCAGGCATTTTTATGGAAAGTACGTTTTGGCCTACACGTCATTGCCGGGCGACGTGAAGATCGTTTGTTGTTTGATCATCAACGTGAATTAGCAAAACAATTTGGCTATCGTGATGATCGGCATCATTTGGCTGTCGAATATTTCATGAAGCAATACTATCGCACCGTAATGGAGCTTAGTCGTTTAAATGAAATGTTACTGCAGTTATTTAAAGAAGAAATTTTGCTTAGCGAAGACTCAGGTGAACCTGTTAAAATTAATAGTCGTTTTCAATCACGCAAAGGTTTTATCGAAGTAACACATGAAGGTGTTTTCAAACGCTACCCTTTTGCCTTATTAGAAATTTTTCTTGTATTGGAACAACATCCTGAACTCAAAGGTGTTCGCGCAAATACAATACGACTCATTCGTGACCATCGCTATTTAATTAATGAGCAATTCCGAGATGATCTACGCTGCAAATCTTTATTCATGGAAATTATGCGTCAAACAGAAGGTGTAACTCACGAACTTCGTCGCATGAATCTATACGGGGTTCTTGCAGCATATTTACCTGTATTTGAGCATATTGTTGGTCAAATGCAACATGATCTATACCATGTTTATACTGTTGACGAACACACCCTCACGCTTATTCGTAACTTGCGTCGCTACACTGTTCCGGAGCATTACCACGAATTCCCATTGTGCAGCAGCATAATGAATAACGTACCTAAACAAGAAATTGTTTTATTAGCGGGGTTATATCATGACATCGCTAAAGGACGTGGCGGCAACCATGCAGAACTCGGCGCAGAAGATGCATTAGCCTTTTGCAAAGCTCACAGCTTAAGTAATTTCGATAGCAATTTAATTGCATGGCTGGTTCGTAATCACCTCATTATGTCATCCACAGCACAACGAAAAGATATTACTGATCCAGATGTGGTGCATGAATTTGCGCAAGAAATGGGTGACAAGATGCATCTTGATTATTTATTCTTACTTA
>JAUVGM010000306.1 GCA_030593785.1 Gammaproteobacteria bacterium
CCCGCTTTAGCAAAAGACTAAAGCGGGTTTTAAAATATAAGATCTTAATGACACGCTTTAGCCGTATTTATTAAGCGCCCGCAATCTGAATTCAAATCGGCGCTGTTGCAGTGATTATAGCTATAAATAGTATGAAGTCAAAAAATGGCCACCAAGTAAACAAATAACCACAGAGGACACGGGGAACAGATACAATTATGAAGAATAAGATTAATTTCCCCATGTTCTCCGTGCCCCAGATGATTAAATGTTTTAAAATTATTCACTTCTTAAACACATAAATAAAAGGGTTTTCTCATGGTTAGTTTAGAAACGCCGGTCTGTGAATTTGATAAAGCGGCGGTCGATTTTTTATTGCCCGGTGTGGATGGAAAAGAATGGTCTTTAGCAGACTGTGCGGGTGAAAAAGGGCTCCTGGTGATGTTTATTTGTAATCACTGCCCTTATGTAAAAGCGATTCGTGAAAGATTAGTGCGGGACACGAATGCTTTAAAAGAAAGGGGAATAAATACTGTTGCTATTATGTCAAATGATCCCACCGAATATGAAGAGGACTCTTTTAAAAATATGCAGAAAATTGCCAAGGATTTTTCTTTTTCCTTCCCTTATTTATTAGATGAAACACAGCAAGTGGCCAAGGCCTATGGTGCTGTTTGTACCCCGGATTTCTTTGGTTATAACGCAGATTTAAAACTACAGTACCGTGGACGGTTTGATGCCAGCCGTAAGGAAACAGCTGCTGAGGACGTTCGTCGAGATTTGTTGGAGTCTATGTCTGAAGTGGCTGAAACTGGAAAAGGCCCGGCAGAGCAGGTTCCAAGTATGGGCTGCTCGATAAAATGGAAAGAGTAACTGTAATTTAGCCACCAAGGACACCAAGAAAAAATAATGAAAAGAGAAAAACCACGGGAAACACAGGGAAGAAAATATATTTTATCCGTGCTCCCCGTGTCCCCAGTGGTTATCTGTATTTGATCTTCTTGGTGTACTTCGTGTCCTTGGTGGTGAAAATTTTTTATTTCTCGGCTTCATTTACCGCTAAATCCACATAAATTCAGCTTATCTAACCCATTTAAAGTCTTATCAGGGTGTTGATTTGGCTTGCCCGCAGGGGGTAAAAAATGGGAGAATTGCCGGCTCCATTTTCCGCTGTTGGGGCTGATTCGAAAAATCGGTTTTGGTGGGGATTTAGGGAGAAATGGACAAAGATTATCGCGGTATTTTTATCGGTTTTAACTCCGAAATCTGAAACCAAATTTAGTGTGGTTGCCCATATTTAAGGTAATCACAAGGACATATATTTGTATTTAAAAACAAATACATAGGTGTCAAAAAGTTTTTTAATTTTAAATTTTAACGTTATGGAGAGAGCTATGTCATCTCGCAAAGACCTTGCTAATGCAATCCGTGCTTTAAGTATGGATGCAGTTCAAAAAGCTAATTCAGGCCATCCGGGTGCCCCTATGGGTATGGCGGATATCGCTGAAGTATTGTGGAACAACAACATGAACCACAATCCATCAAATCCAGACTGGACCAACCGTGACCGCTTCATTCTTTCGAATGGCCATGGTTCTATGCTTATATATTCATTATTGCATTTGACAGGTTACGATCTTTCAATTGATGATTTGAAAAGCTTCCGCCAGTTACATTCAAGAACGCCAGGTCATCCAGAGTATGGCTATGCACCAGGTATTGAAACAACCACAGGTCCTTTAGGCCAGGGTATTACTAATGGTGTTGGTATGGCGATTGCTGAAAAAGCAATGGCAGGTCAATTCAACCAGAAAGGCCACGACATTGTTGATCATCACACATTTGTTTTCTTAGGTGATGGTTGTTTGATGGAAGGTATTTCTCACGAATCATGTTCACTTGCCGGTACTTTAGGTTTAGGTAAGTTAATTGCATTCTGGGATGACAACGGTATTTCTATCGATGGTCACGTTGATGGCTGGTTCACTGATGATACCCCTAAACGTTTCGAGTCTTATGGCTGGCACGTAATTGCTGATGTTGATGGACACGATCCTGAAGCATTACAAAAGGCAATTGATACTGCGAAAGCAATGACTGACAAACCTACGATGATTTGTTGTAAAACTACCATCGGTTTTGGTTCTCCAAACAAAGCGGGTTCTCACGCTTGTCACGGTGCTCCACTAGGTGAAGAAGAAATTAACTTAACCAAAGCAGCTTTAGGTTGGGATCACGGTCCTTTCGAAGTTCCTGCTGACGTATATGCGGGTTGGGACTGCAAAGAAAGTGGTGCTAAAGCAGAAGCTGCATGGAACGAAAAATTCGCAGCATATAAAGCAGCCTTCCCTGATTTAGCAGCTGAATACGAACGCCGTATGGCGGGTGATTTACCTGCGGATTGGGCAGCTAAATCTGCTGAATATATTGCATCTGTTAATGCTGATGCGAAAAGCCCAGCAACACGTCAGGCATCATTAGCGTCTATCGAAGCTTACTCTCCAATGTTACCTGAAATGTTTGGTGGTTCTGCTGATTTAGGTTGTTCTAACCTGACTGAATGGTCTGGTTACAAACCAATGATCAATAACGAAGATGCTAACTATCTTAACTATGGTGTTCGTGAATTTGCGATGTCTGCAATCATGAATGGTATCGCGTTACACGGTGGTTTAATTCCATTTGGTGCAACTTTCTTAATGTTCTCTGAATATGCACGTAATGCATTACGCATGGCAGCATTAATGAAAATTCGTAGTATCTTCGTATTCACACATGACTCAATCGGTCTTGGTGAAGATGGTCCTACGCATCAACCAGTTGAACAAATTCCTACACTTCGCATGATTCCTAATATGGCAGTATGGCGTCCATGTGATGCGGTTGAAGCTGCGGTTTCATGGCAGCAAGCGGCTGAGCGTAAAACAGGTCCTTCTACTTTGATTTTCTCTCGTCAAGGTTTAGCTCATCAAACTCGTACTGATGCACAGATTGCTGACATCGCTAAGGGCGGTTACATCTTAAAAGATTGTGACGGTACTCCAGATGCAGTCATCATTGCTACAGGTTCTGAAATGGAACTTGCAATGGGTGCAGCAGAAGCTATGTCAGGTAAAAACATTCGTGTTGTTTCAATGCCTTCAGTGAATATCTTTGAAGAACAAGATGATGATTACCAAACTGCAGTATTAGGCATGGGTATTGCGACAGTTGCTGTTGAAGCCGCTGTAACAGCAGCTTGG
>JAUVGM010000054.1 GCA_030593785.1 Gammaproteobacteria bacterium
TAATGTTTCAACAATTGCACAATGTTGACTGCCGCTGTCACTTTTACAAGAGTCGATAAGTTGCGTTAGGGTGCTGCGAAGGTTCTTCAAGTCATTGATTTGTTGATCAATATGCTCTCGTTTGAGCTCTGCTCGCTGTCGTACATCGGAACATTGATCTTTTGAGCTGCCGTCCCCCAATTGTAATAATTCAGCGACTTCTTTTAAGTTAAATCCCAATTGCTGTGCACGTTTAATGAACTTAATCCGTTTCAGGGTTTCTGTGGGATAAGATCGATAGCCCTTGAGTGGTTTATCCGGTTCTGTGATTAAGCCAATACGCTGGTAATAGCGAATGGTCTCAATATTTACGTTGGCGGCTTTTGCCAAAAAACCAATGGTGAGGGGCTTATTGCTCATGGTCTAATCCTTGTATTTATACTCTGTATGTTAGTACAGACTTAATTTAGAGAAAATAGTTCATTAAATCACTTTTATTTCTTGATCTGGAGCTGACTCCAGCATGTATAGTTAAGTTAATTGTTACAGATAAAGAGTTTTTAAAAATGAAGATGTTAAATATAGAAATCTTTTCCTCACCGGGTTGCAGCAAGTGCGGTCACGCTAAAGATGTATTGCGTCAACTGGCCGATGAGCTCGGTGGAGACAGAATTCAGTGGCGAGAAGTGAATATTCTCGATGAAATGGATCATGCGATTGAGCTGGGTGTGATGTCGACACCTTCGATTGCGATTAACCATGAGCTTATTTTTTCCAGCCTGCCTTCTGCAAAAAAACTGCGTGCCGAGTTAGAGAAGCAGCTGGGGCAGAATATTCAAAATAAGTTGGAGAATGAGTAATGATTACCCTGTTACTTGCCACTGCTATTTTACTTGGTTTACTGGCCTTCTTTGAACCGTGCACTATTGCGACACACACTTTGTTTTCGGTGCGGGCAAATCAATCATCGGATAAAAAATCTTGCTGCCAGAGTTTAATGGCTGTTTGGTTAAGCCGTTCGCTGCTATTGATTAGTTTATTTATGCTTGCGGTCTTCTTGATTGATAAACCAGAGTGGGGGACTTATACACCGAGTATCATTTTATCTGCTATGGCAGTGATTTACGTCGTGTCGCGTTTTACCTACATTCCCATTCCACATTTTGAGTTTTATAAATTATTGCCTGCAGGCAGGCGTTTACCTTTTTCTGTTCAGCTTGGTTTAACCTTACCAGCCTGCACACTACCGCTGGTTATTGTTACTGCAGGAATGGCGGTTACGGTTGGATCACTCAGTTTTGCAGCATTAGCCGGTTTTTTATTCGCCAGTTTGTTCACTTTGCCAATGGTAATAGCTTCCTATAAAGGTGTGCATGATGATGCCAAACAACTTTTGAATCGTGCCGCAAAAGGCAGCCCTTATTTAACCGCTGTTTTATTAATTGGTACAGCTATCGCTTTATTAATCCCTGCCCTGGATATCAATGCAGTAACACTTAAAGAAACATTACAAACACAAAGCTGGGCAGGGATTGGTATTGCTTTTCTTGCTGGTTTTATTTTTAGTTTTAACCCTGTTTCATTTGCATCTGTGCCGGTCATGCTTGCATATGTCACTAAAGCACATGAAGAAAAACGTGCCCTATTAATGGGCGGTGCGTTTGTACTGGGTATGCTGGTTACACATGTTACTTTGGGTGTAGCTGCTGCACTCGGTGGCGAATGGGTGAAAGGCATCATGGGACGAGAATGGGGTTTGTTACTTGGCCCCTTGTTAATTGTAATGGGACTGATGTGGGCAGGTGTACTCAATATTCGTTTCCCCTGGTTTGGTGTTAGAGGTCGTAAAGTCACCGGAATAGGGGGCGCCTTTTTATTAGGCATTCCTTTTTCTGTTGCCGTTTGTCCATTCTGTACCCCAGCATTACTGGTGACCTTAACCGCGAGTGCTGCCATAGGATCAGTTAGTTTTGGTTTTGTCTTGTTACTTGCGTTTGCAACGGGGCGCAGTATTCCTATTATTTTAGGTGCATGGAGCATGGGCTGGTTGGAGTCATTGCAGATGTTGTCGCGTTATCAAAAACGACTTGAAGTCCTTGCTGGAGTTGTCCTGCTATTAACCGGTTTGTATTTACTGAATGAATATTTTTACATTATTGAGTATTAAAAAATGAGTCTTTATCGAATTGGTGATGTAACTAAAAAAACGGGTTTAACAGCAGATACCCTGCGTTATTATGAAAAAATAAAACTCCTGCCCAGAGTTTCGCGTAATGTCTCGGGTATTCGTGAATATGATGATAAGGATATTTCTCGTTTAAAGTTTATTCAACGCGCACAAAAAATGAATTTTAGTTTGTCTGAAATCAGCGATCTTTTAAAAATGCGCGAAAACCCGCAAAAAGTGCGTGATGAAGTTAGGTTGTTAACAGCAGATAAATTATTAGAGGTTGACGAACATCTTCAGTCTCTCACAACTTTACGTAATGAATTGCAGTTATTGTTAAATCTCTGCCAGGGCTCGGAAGAGGGTTGTCCAATTATTGAAGGTTTGGATGAGGTTGAATAAACAGGCTTAAGAACAAACTAGATAGTGGAGCTACTGCATCCTTGCAGTCACTCCTTATCCTAATCCTTGATGGATAAGTTAAAGCAGTTTTATCTCTTGGGGGTAAGTGAAAAAATACATTAACGGCAGCAGTATACCTTCCGTACCCCAGTACAGAGTCAAACAAAAGTAATAATAATTATTTTAAAAGCTGAGTATTGATTCCACCTACCGTAGAAGGGTGGCCAGGTAATGTCATTATTAAGCTATAAAACAATGAGTTAGCTAAAAAGTGTTAAGAATAAAAAGTTGTTAGGGAGTAATTTAGAATATGCTGATTAGGAGTTTTACAGATGTTTACAAAATGCGGAACTAACTTGAGAATTAACTGCCATACTAAGTGAGAGCACGACATATTGAATATTGATTCTCGTTCTTTATGTTCTCCCTCCTCAATAGTTAGGTTATTTTTAGGGGTACCGGTTGGTACCCCATTTTTTTATTCCAGGCATCCCTGCCTTCCACCTTTCAGGCTCACTTCGTTCATGAAAAATTGCTCCCGGCAATTTTTTGTCCTGAAAACTATATTTTTAATTCGTTTTCCATTTGCTCGATGGTGATGTGACGAACATCTTTACCTTTAACGAGGTAAATAACATATTCACAAATATTTTTAGCATGATCACCAATACGTTCAAGAGCACGAGCAGCCCACATAATATCCAGCATTTGTGAAATTTTACGTGGGTCTTCCATCATAAAGGTCAAACACTGACGCATCAGACCATCGTATTCCTGATCGACTTGCTCATCTTGTTTGCTTACTTTAATCGCTGTTTCAACATCACTACGGGCAAAAGCATCCAGTGCACCATGAACCATTTTTGCTACAGACTCACCCATATTTTGTAATTCGTGATAATTGTTTTTTGGACGTTCAACTTCAGCTAAACGTGTGCCCATACGAGCAACGCGTTCAGCTTGATCACCGATCCGTTCCAGATCGGTAATGGTTTTAATGACTGCGATGACCAGTCTTAAGTCTGTTGCTGCAGGCTGGCGACGAGCAATAATGTGAGTACATTCTTCATCTATACTTACTTCCGCTTTGTTGACCTCAACGTCACGACTGATAACCGCTTCTGCAAGTGAAACATTGCCGTCAACAAGTGATTGTGTCGCATTTCGAATTTGTTCTTCAACCAGACCTCCCATAGCCAGTACGTGACTGCGAATTTCTTCCAGTTCTGAATTAAATTGCTGTGATATATGGAGTCCGCTGTTCTTTTTGCTCATGATAGTTTCTTTCCTTTATTAACCATAACGCCCTGTAATGTAATCTTCAGTTTGCTTCTTACCTGGATTAGTAAATATCTTATCAGTATCACCAAATTCAATCATCTCACCCATATACATAAAAGCAGTATAGTCTGAAACACGGGCAGCTTGCTGCATATTATGGGTAACGATAACAATGGTATAACGATCTTTAAGATCATTAATTAATTCTTCAATCTTTAATGTCGAAATTGGATCTAACGCTGAAGCAGGCTCATCGAGTAATAATACTTCTGGTTCAATCGCAATAGCACGGGCAATTACTACACGTTGTTGCTGTCCACCGGATAAACCTAATGCACTATCATGTAATCGGTCTTTAACTTCATCCCACAGTGCTGCGCCACGTAAAGATTTTTCAACAATTTCATCAATAGTTCTACGGCTTTTAATTCCCTGCAGGCGTAAACCATAGGCCACGTTTTCATAAATTGATTTCGGAAAAGGATTGGGTTTCTGGAATACCATGCCAACACGACGACGTAGTTCAGAAACATCAACATTCTTATCGTAAATATTATTTCCATCAATAAGAACATCACCTTGTATGCTGCAATCATCAACTAAATCATTCATGCGGTTAAAACAACGGAGTAAAGTTGATTTACCACAACCACTTGGACCGATAAAGGCGGAGACTTTTTTCTCTGGAATCGCGAGATTAATATCATGCAAAGCACGCTTTTCGCCATAGTAAAGATTCAGGTTATCTGTTGTTATGCAGATAGTCTCATCAGCTAAAGTATTTGAACGCTTTTCACGACCAAGCGCATCCATGTTAATGCCATGACTTTTTTTAGAAGATTCTGTACTCATAATAATTACCAACAATAAATTTATGTAGGTTCGAATTTATTCGAACGCAGAGGTAGAAAATAACCTCTTAGGTTTTAAGCAACACCGCATTCGAATAAATTCGAACCTACAATTATAAAAAAACTTGTTTATTAAAATAAAATATTTAACTCTCTACCGCGCGATACTGTTCACGTAAACGATTGCGAATATAAATTGCAGATAAGTTAAGTAAAACAATAACACCAATTAATAAAAATGCAGTGGCATAAACTAATGGACGCGCAGCTTCAACATTAGGGCTTTGAAAACCAACATCATAGATATGAAAACCTAAATGCATAAACTTACGTTCCAGGTGAAAAAATGGTGCATTCATATCCAGTGGTAATGATGGTGCAAGTTTAACAACACCCACCAACATCAATGGTGCGACTTCACCTGCAGCACGCGCGATAGCGAGAATCATACCGGTCATCATCGACGGTGTTGCCATTGGTAAAACCGTTCGCCATAAAGTTTCTGCTTTTGTCGCCCCTAATGCCAGGCTACCTTCACGAATCGCTCTTGGGATACGTGACAAACCTTCTTCTGTTGCGACGATAACAACCGGTACGGTTAAAATAGCTAAGGTTAATGAAGACCATAAAATACCTGGTGTACCAAAAGTCGGCGAAGGTAAGGCTTCAGCATAAAAGAGTTGGTCAATATTTCCGCCAAGGAAATAGATAAAGAAACCTAAACCAAATACACCATAAACAATAGAAGGTACACCGGCAAGATTGTTTACCGCGATTCGAATAATGCGAGTAACCGCACCCTGCTTCGCATATTCACGTAAATAGACAGCAGCGATAACACCAAAGGGAGTAACCAGTACTGACATTAATAAAACCATCATAACAGTACCGAAGATTGCGGGAAAAATACCGCCTTCCGTATTCGCTTCACGTGGATCATCAAATATAAATTCACCTACCTTTTGAAAATAGAGCACGATTTTTTCAAAAAGGTTAAGCGCATTGGGTTGATATGCTCGAACAATTTTAGCCAGCGGTATTTCTATTACCTTGCCACTCATTGTTTCAGCGCTAATACTGCCTTGATTAAACTGACTGTAAAGGTCTTCTAAATTTTTTGCTAAAACAGCATATTCCTTATCTAATTGCTTGCGGCGAGTTGTAAGCTTGGCTAAATTTTCTGCTGTATCTTCTTTGTCTAATTCAAGACGGCGTTTGGCTAAACGCAATTTTTCCATTTTGTAGTTAATACTACCTATGTCACCTTTTTCAATATCTCGAATTTCTTGATAAAGAGCTTCGGTGCGTAGTAAACGTTTTTCAAGTTCTGGCCAGGCATTAGCACCGCTGGCGATGATCTTTCCATTATTAGAAATCGTTTTAAGATAACCATAAAAATTGCCCCATTCACGACGTTCTAATACGATGATATCTTCAGGGTAATTTTTTTCGGTTAAATAGGGCTGTAACATCCATTTAAAATCAGCACCACTCACATCGCGGTTACCGGTTTTAATTAAAAGACGTGTCACAGTCTCTTTATCTGTTTTTATATTGATGCCGATAGCTTTTAACTGTTCAATACTGACTTCTTCATCATTATGAATTTCACCAATAAGACGAATGGATGCGGCTTTCGATTCTGTTGCATTAGCCTGCATGTATTGCGCTTGCATGACGGCTTTCGGCCAAAAATGTGATAAGCCTTGAACTGCAATTAATAGCAGTAAGCCAATGACAATAATTAAACTGGCGCTAACGGCGGCAGCATTAAGCCAAATCCACGGGTCACCTGTTTTAAACCATTTCTTAATCATAAGCTGCTGTATTTCTTTCTGAGACGTTGGCGAACAATTTCAGCCACCGTGTTAAACATAAAGGTAAAGATAAATAGAACCAGAGCTGCAAGGAACAAGATTCTGTAGTGTGTACTTGCGACTTCAGCTTCAGGCATTTCAACTGCAACGTTTGCTGCGAGGGTACGCATACCCTGGAAAACACTAAAGTCCATAACAGGTGTGTTACCTGTTGCCATTAGTACGATCATGGTTTCGCCGACTGCGCGACCCATACCGATCATCACGGCAGAAAAAATACCGGGACTTGCAGTTAAAATAACAACGTAAATTAATGTTTGCCACGGTGTTGCACCTAATGCAAGAGAACCAAAGGTAAGGTTTTTGGGTACGCTGAAAATCGCATCTTCAGTAATAGAAAATATGGTTGGAATAACGGCAACACCCATGGCGATACCAACAACTAATGAGTTACGTTGGTCATAATGTAAGCCTAAGCTGTCTCCTAACCACATTTTCATATCGCCATTAAAGAAGAATTGTTCCATTGGTAAACTCAAAGCCATGGATAACCAGCCGGTAAATAATAAAACAGGAATTAATAACGCTGCCTGCCAGCCATCGGGAACGCGCGTACGTATGTCTTTTGGTAAACTCTTCCAGGCAAAGGCAAAAACCAAAACGCCCGCAGGTAAAATGATCAGCATACTAAAGACACCGGGCAGGTGACTTTCAATTATTGGTGCTAACCACAGACCGGCAAGGAAACCAAGAATAACGGTTGGTAAGGCTTCCATGATTTCGATAGTAGGCTTAACGTAAGTACGCATTTTAGGCGCCATGAAATAAGCAGTATAAATTGCACCCATAATGGCGAGCGGCATGGCGAATAACATTGCATAAAATGCTGCTTTAAGCGTACCAAACGCAAGAGGCATTAAGCTGAACTTCGGCTCAAAGTCATTACTCGCTGACGATGATTGCCAGGTATAAGAAGGTTCGGGGTAACTTTCATACCAAATCTGATCCCATATTACTGACCATGACATTTCAGGGTGTTCATTATCAACATGCCAGAATTGAACTTGTTGTTTGTCATCTTCCGTTATAAACGTATTGGCACGGGGTGAAACAGCAAGAAAGTTTAGACGTGATTCACTAATGGCTTCATGTAGTAACGTGCGATGTGCGGTTGAGTGATAAAATGCGAATTGACCTTTATCATCAATCGCGGCAAAACCTTTACGTCGCTGCTCGGTAACAATATCGGTAATGGCAGAATGTTGACTATCAAAGTCACGAATATGAGAAAGCGTTAGGCCAGTTTCTTTTTGCACAGGAAACCATTGACTAAGGTTGCCTTTATTATCACCAATCAATAATGAAATCTCACCGGTTAAAAAAGTAAATTTCGTTATTTCTGTTCCATCAGGCACGACTCGTTTTCGTTCAAGAACCTGAATATCACTAAGGTCGCTAATATCAATCAAACTCACTTCACCATTATTGTGCGCAACATAAAGCAGGCTTTGTGAATTATCAATGAGTAACTTGTTAACATACTGTATATTCGGGATTTCAATTAATGTGCTATCAAAGCTAATTTCTTCAGCATCTTCTTCATCGCTGAGTTCGTCATCAAAGATCAGTTGGTTTAATAACAGACGATTGTCATCGGTGTACGCGACTAAAGTGGCTCTTTCTTCATCATGCATCAATGCGATATGTGTTAAAGCATGATTACCCGACTCATCCATTTCAATGGGGGATTCACCAAGCGGGTAGATGAGAGAAGGAATGATTTTTTTACCTTCAACTAAATAACGTGTTTTATATTTGTGCTGTGCAAAAACAGCCTGGCCATTGCTTAAGCCAAAAGCAATAACCCCTTTAGCAAGACGGCTGGTGGTAAAGCTACTGATGTTTGTTTTTTTAGGTAGAGCTATATCAATATTTTTAACAATATCGCCGTTCTTTATATTAAAGAATATGGCTTTAGCTTGTTCAGTAAAACGAACAGCAATGCGATTTTGTTCTTCTATTGCCAGGTGAAGCGTTTTACCTTGTGTTGCAGCAGGTAAAGGATAACCAGCTGATTTTTCCATTTCGGCAGAAAGAAATAATGGATAAACCACATAGGCGAGATAGAAGAAAATTAAAACAATCGACAAAATCACGCTGACACCCCCGACCGCCATACTAATGCTGGTGATGCGGTTTTTTATCGCACGGCTGCGATCCATTTTAGTGGTAAGCGTGCGTGCTGCTGTAGGGGCTGAGTTGCTTGGATTAGACATGGGTGAATGATAAAGGGTGAATATGACAGTAATGTGACAATAGCTAACCACATGATATTTAAAGCTTTTATTGTTTTATTTGGCTGGGGTAATTTTCCTAAACAATGGTTTTTCATCCATATGACAATTATATGTCATTCATCGAATATATTTTGCTTAAAAAAGAAAACTTAATACTTTCGCAATAGCCTCAAGTAAGGATATTGCCTATTATTAACGAACAAATAACGATAAGTAGGGAAAGATTATGAATAATGAGACTAAAGGACATGTTCACTGGAGTTTTTGGTTAATCAGTATTTATTTTTTAACCTGGAATATTATGGGCAGTATGAATTTTTTCGTACAAATGAATGCAGACATGGTTGCTTCATTTCCCGAGACGCATCGAGCGATCATAGAAGGTCGACCTATATGGGCAACGGCAGGTTTTGCTTTAGCCGTTTTTGGAGGCGCGTTGGGTTGTCTTCTGCTCTTGTTGAGAAAGTCGGTTGCGTATTATTTATTTATCATATCGCTAGTTGGTATGGTTATTACAATGATTCATACATTTAATGTAGTCACTTCGACAACCAATTTTAGTACCATTGATATTTTTATAATGATGCTTTTGCCAATGATAGTGGCAGTATTTTTGTTATGGTATTCAAAACTGGTTGAGGGAAAAGGTTGGATTAGTTAGTAATAATTTTAAGCAATAAAAAACCCGGTACAAAGACCGGGTTTTTTATTTAAGAAGAAAAACTTATTTTAATTTACGTAATTGTTTCTCAACTTGTTTCGCACTTAAAGGGATGTAACCGTCTTTGATTACAACTTTTTGTCCGCGCTTGGATAAAACCATCTTGATGAATTCCATTTGTAGTGGAGACAATGCACGGTTTGGTTGCTTGTTAACATAAACCCATAATTTACGACCTAATGGATATGTTTTATTAGCAGCATTCTCTGATGTTGCGGCTATGAAAGGTTTACCTGCTTTTTTCGCTAATGCGAGAGCGCGAACGCCGGAAGTTTTATAACCTATGCCAGAGTAACCAATTC
>JAUVGM010000273.1 GCA_030593785.1 Gammaproteobacteria bacterium
TATTGGTGGTGGCTTTGGCGGCGCAACCTGCGCAAAATATTTAAATAGATTCGATCCAAATTTAGTGATCACACTAATTGAAGCAGACAAAAACTTTACAACATGTCCTTTTAGTAATGCCGTGCTTGGAGGTATGCGTAATATAAAATCAATAACACATGGCTATGCCGCACAAATTAAACGCGGTATAAATGTTGTGCACGCACGCGTCACTCAAGTCGATGCAACTGCAAGAAAAGTCATGTTAGATAATGGCAAACAATTCAGTTATGACCGACTGGTCATGTCACCAGGTATTGATTTTAAGTGGGACAAAGTTGAAGGTATGAACGCAGCTGATGCGAAAACAATACCACATGCTTGGCAGGGTGGTTCACAAACTACTTTATTACAGAATCAAATAAAGTCTATGAATAATGGTGATGTTTTTATTCTAGCATCACCAACAAACCCATTTCGTTGTCCGCCTGGCCCCTATGAGCGCGTTAGTTTAGTTGCGCACTATCTCAAACAGCATAAACCAAAATCAAAAATATTGATCCTGGATGCAAAGGATAAATTTTCCAAGCAACCATTGTTTATGCAGGGCTGGCAAAAACTTTACCCCGGTATGATTGATTGGGTAAGTAGCAGCCAAGGCGGACGCATCGATTATATCGATGTTAAAAAACGTATCATTCATACAGAAGCAGGTGATAAACACAAAGGTGCTGTAATCAATCTTATCCCACCACAAAAAGCGGGAGCAATTGTCCACACAACAGGTCTCACTAATAATGATGGCTGGTGCCCTGTTAATCAACGTACTTTTGAGTCACTCATACATGCAGATATACATGTGATCGGGGATGCCTCTATCGCAGGCAAAATGCCCAAGTCAGGTTTTGCTGCCAACAGTCAGGGTAAAGTTTGCGCTGCAGCAATCGTTTCTGCTTTACATGGTGTTACCATGCCTGAACCATCTTACGTAAACACGTGTTATAGCCTGTTATCTCCGAACTATGGTATCTCGGTTGCGGCCGTCTATCGTTATAGTAAAGAGAAAGGCATCTATAAAGTTAAAGGTTCAGGTGGTGTTAGTCCTAAAGATGCCAATACAGAGTATAGAAAAAATGAAGCACGCTATGCAGTAGGTTGGTATGACAGTATTACTGCTGATGCCTTTGGTTAGATAAAGAATCAAGGGGGCAGAACATTTGATATTCATTCCTGGCAATCAAGGAGTTTCCCGTGATCTGACCCCTTAATTTCTTATTAATTTAGCATAACCAATAGTTTGTCTATTTTTGCTTATATTTATTATTCCCAAATACTCAAATACATCCGGAATACTAATATTAATTTCATTCATAATTATTTTTAAGTTATTTAAATTAAATCACTTCGACCTCTTTAATTACTGCCAATAATAAACTATAGATCTATATTAGAAAGTAATGTGCTCTACCCCCTTTAATTTGCTAATTTAGAATTTAATGTTCATGTATTGATTCTTATTTAAGAATGAATTATGTATCACGGTGAAAGATTAAACACTTTTACACACTTGCTGGGCGCGGTAATCGCACTGGCGGGTTTGGTTGTGCTGGTGGTTTTTGCCTCGTTAAAAGGTGATGTCTGGCGCATTGTCAGTTTCAGTATCTACGGCACAAGCCTTTTCCTGTTATATCTTTTTTCAACGCTCTACCACAGCACTAAAGGTTCGGTAAAAGCGGTATTCAAAAAACTGGATCACATCGGCATCTATTTATTGATTGCCGGTAGCTATACTCCATTTGTACTCGTCAGTCTCAATGGTGCGTGGGGTTGGTCATTATTTGGCGTAATTTGGGGACTGGCAATAATCGGGATATTACTCGACTGCTTTTCGTCAGATGAGCGGCGTATTATTCAACTTATCATTTATGTATTGATGGGCTGGATTGCCCTAATCGCAATTAACCCCCTCATTGAGTCACTAACAATGGCCGGTTTTCTCTGGTTGTTGGGAGGTGGACTGTTCTATAGCGTTGGGATTGTCTTTTACATTCTGGATCTAAAGAAATATCACTTCCATGGCATATGGCACTTGTTTGTGCTGGCAGGCAGCACAACCCACTACTTTACGATCATGTATTACGTGCTTTAAAATTAATTGGGGTCTGTCCCCTATTGTATTAGTTATATTAGAAATAATTGTGTCTAACAGCTATTTTTTACTACATTAATACTCAGAATTCTCTATAGTCCGGTTACAGAATTTACTATTACGCACTCTTAATAGTGCAGTCGATATTCACTCGCTTCAGGAAACCACCATGATATTTTCATCTTTAGATCTCGCGACTGAGATTCAGCAAGCACTCGATGCCTGTGACTACAAACAAATGACAGCCATTCAAGAACTTGCCATTATTCCAGCCCGACGCGGCAAAGATATTCTGGCGAGTGCTCAAACCGGAACGGGAAAAACGGCGGCTTTTACCTTGCCGATTCTTCAGCAAATGCTCGATCGGCCACAAACGGACGCAGCAGCTAAAACGCGTGCGTTGATTTTAGCTCCTACTCGCGAATTAGCAGAACAGCTTGCAGAAAAAATTCAGCTTTATGCACAATTTATGTCTATTACTGTCACCGCGTTATATGGCGGTGTGAAAATTGGCGGGCAACAGAAAAAGCTTAAAACTGAGCCCGATATCGTTGTATCCACACCTGGCCGTTTGCTTGAGCATGTGACCCTCGGCAATATCAACCTCAGTAATGTGGAATTTTTAGTCCTTGATGAAGCAGACCGCATGCTCGACATGGGCTTTATTGATGAAGTCATGGCGCTGTTACAAAAATTACCAAAGAAACGACAAAGTTTTTTATTTACCGCCACAATGTCGAATGCGGTTAGAAATCTCGCAAAAAATATCTTAACGCAACATGAAGAAATAAACGTAGCTAAACAAAATGCCATTGCGGATACGGTTGAGCATGTGGTTTATCCAGTTGGTGAACATCAGAAAGCGCAATTATTTGTTGAGCTCATAGAGCGACATAACTGGTTTAAGGTGCTGGTGTTTACCAGCACAAAATTTCAGGCCGATAGCCTCAAGCTTAAACTCAAAGAAGCAGGCATTAAGTCTGAAATTTCCCATGGGGATAAAAGTCAGGGTTCACGCCGGCGTGCTATGGCTGATTTTAAATCCGATAAAATTCAGGTGCTCATTGCAACCGAAGTGGCTGCCCGTGGATTAGATATTCAGGGTTTAGAGCATGTCGTTAATTACAACTTACCCTATTTAGCAGAAGACTATGTTCATCGCGTGGGGCGTACCGGTCGTGCGGGGAACACCGGCCAGGCCATTTCGTTTGTCAGCAGAGAAGAAGAACGTGCCCTAAATTCCATTGAGCGTTTGATTGGTTCAAAGATTAAACGTATTAAAATGCCGGGCTATGAAGTAGGCAGTCGTGATGCGATATTTGAGAATATTGAAAATACCCGTCGTCCACCCCGCTCTAACAAAGCAAGCCAGATTAAAAATATTCATAAAAAAGCAGATAAGGCGAAAGCAGCCAAAAAGAAAAAAAGATAATTTTTTCTACGTCATAAAAAAAGCCGTAACGCATGTTACGGCTTTTACTTTTTACGCATCAGTTCAAGGGGCAGAATGGACTTCCCCCATTTATTTTTTAGCAACGACACGTGCACTCGCAACTTGCTCTCCTTCGGAGTTCAATTTAATAGATTCTTCATACAATAAAACATCAAGATCTGAAATAGCTTCACGTAATTTACCCGATGCGACTCGAAAGTTTGAGTTCTTCGGACCGGTCACCTGCTGGTCGGTAATCAAATGT
>JAUVGM010000149.1 GCA_030593785.1 Gammaproteobacteria bacterium
TACTCTTCAGTACATCAGGTGTTAATGCGGGGCCAAGCCCGCCTTTCATAGTCATACCATGACATGAACCACAATCCTGAATAAGTAAATTATTTAACTCTGTAATACGTTGCATTGATATTTCTTTGTCCTGGGCACTGGCAGAACTAAATACCAGAGAGAAAAAAATAAATAATAATATATTTAATTTAAAGGGCATTCAGTCAACCATGTAATGATTTTTCATTATCGGTAAAGTCACCCTCTATCGCATTTTCTACCTCAAACCAATCGAGTTGGTTAGCAAGTGAAACAACTTTTCCAATAACAAAAATAACCGGTGCTTGTAGCATAGAAGTATCTTCTGCCAGCTTAGCTAAAGTCGTTATGACCCTGTTCTGCCTGGCTGTAGTACCGTTTTGAATAGCAGCTGCTGGTGTATTTTTATCCAGGCCGGCTTCAATCAATTTATTACTGATTAATTCTCTATTTGCAAAGCCCATATAAATGACGGTTGTTTTATTTTCATCTGCAAGCGAAGCCCAGTCTAATTCGAGTGGCTGATCTGCCTGACTATGCCCTGTCACAATTTGCACGCCTTGTGATAAACCACGGTGTGTTAAAGGGATACCTGCATAGGTTGTGCATGCAGATGCCGCTGTAATGCCCGGTACAATCTCAAAATTAATTCCATTTTCTGCTAAGAGTAATGCTTCTTCACTGCCTCTGCCAAAGATGAAGGGATCACCACCTTTTAGTCGTACTAAGGTGCGTTTGGTTTCTGCGAGTTTTAATAATAATTCATTGATCTCATCTTGAGGTAAGGTGTGGTTGCCTGTTTTCTTGCCTACATAGATTTTACTCACACCTGCTGGAATCTGTTCCAGAATACCTTCTGAGACTAAGCGGTCATATATAACCACATCAGCACTCTGTATCAGGCGTAATGCTTTTACGGTTAATAATTCAGGATCACCCGGACCAGTACCAACCAGATAAACTTTTTTTGACTGATTCATTGCATTTCCTCAGGACTGTAACTTTGAATGGTTATCTTAAAATTGGCAGCGTGATGATTACTGACAAATAAACCCTGTTTAAACTTAGTCTAGCTCAGTTATGAAAAATATTGCTCCTTTCTCACCTAGGACGAAATTATTACTTATATACAAATTATGCCTTGATTTAGATCAACCAAATTAAATGAATATTCTGCTAAAAATGACATTAAGTAGTATAAAAGGATTGTTCTGTGACAAACCTGAATATGAGGGATATCATGGGGTGTATGATAAGCAAAAGGACGTTATCAGAATCAAGCCCGTGGCCGAATGAACTCAAGGCCATAACCACATAGGGCAAACATTCAGTAAATAATTTTAATTAAAGCCATAAAAAAAACTTATAACAAATTAAGAGAGCTCATCATGAAGCTAAATGCATGTCTAAATAAACGAATGTGTATGTTTGGTCTATCAGTGCTTATTATGTCCCTGATAATCGCGGTGATTTTAGGGCTCTTGGCTGGACCAGACAGTCCCTTAACCTGGTTTCTAATCGCGGCTTTACTAATAATCCCCTATATACACAGAAGATTATCAGCCAAACAATATGTTGAATGGAAAGATGAGTACAGTGTTGGTATTGACTCTATCGATCGTCAACACAAAAAACTTCTTAACCTGATAAATCAATTACAGACTGCTGTCGATTATTCAACTGGTGAAGAATTCGAACGTGATGCGCTAAATGAACTCGTCGATTACACTAAAACACATTTCAGCTATGAAGAAGGTCTGCTGGAACAAAATAATTATCCTGGTTTTGAGCCCCATAAGGAACAGCATAAACAAATGATTAAACATGTTGAGGAAGTATTAGCTGAATATGAAAAAGATCATGATACTGCAATGAGTAATGCTGCAAACTATCTTAAGGACTGGCTGATTAACCACATCAACGGCACAGATAAACAATACAGCAGTTTTCTAATTGAAAAAGGCGTAAAATAATCACAGCATAAAAATACATCTTAAATCTCTTTGAATTTCAGAACAGTAACAATATGAAAATTATTCCTGTTTTACTCCTTACTCATTTTCTTTTTTCCATTATGTTTAGCTCTGCATATGCAGAGCATGTCATTAAATTCGATACCCCTCCTGCTTCACTGGAAAAATGGTACAAACCCGGCAATAAACGACAGGTATGGTTACACACCATGTTCCGACTGCGACGTGAAATGCAGGCCATTAATGAATACGCCAAAGAAAATAACAAACCCGCAATGAAAAAATGGATCAAGCGTCTGGATAAAGATTACAACAAGATTGCAGATATGGTGCCCGAGTGGGAAAAAGAAATTAAACCCCGCCTTTTACCTGAGCTAGAGATGTTTGCAAAAAAGGGAGACACTTTACGCATTGCTAGAACGTTAAAAATGATCAAGCGTACCTGTAACGATTGCCATGAAAGTTATCAGCCCGTTGTAACGGCTATCTATCGTTCACCCAGCTATGACGATCTTAAGGTGATGTCCCTTAAAGGAACCTCTCATAGCTTCAAAGATAATATGGATGAGTTATCCAAGTCGGTTAATCAAATACTCATTGCGCTGGATGATGGTCATAAATCCACTGCCCTGCAAGCTCGCCTCAAGCTAAAAAAACAATTACACAATCTGGGAGATAGTTGCAGCAGCTGTCACAAAAAAGATGCCTATCCTAAAGAACGTATATTAGGTAAAGCCACGCTTAAAAAGTTGGCTTCACTTAAAACAAGTATTGGTAAATGGAAGGTAAAAGAAAGTAAGGAGTTAATGGGTAAACTTGCAGTCACAGTTTGTGCACGCTGCCATAATACTCATCGTATTGTTTCAGACTTACGAAATACATTTTTACCCCATAAATAATATGTGCAGTTCAGACTTGATCTTACAAAGTGAAGAATAGAGCTTCGGTATGATCTGAGATTTGGTAAACGAGTAAAGTCAGCCAAAAGCAAAGCAGCCATTCGCAATAAAATTCTAACAGGCTGCATGCGACCCAAATCAAAGAATGCTTATATGTCTACTATTCAGCATAAGCTGACTGTTAGTATGATCTAATATAGTGCAACATATGCCTAATAAGTGAGGTAGAATTTCCATTAAAGTATTATTTAGCGGCCTTTTACTTTTAAAAATATACGAATAAAACTGAATAAACCATTGATCTCATATATGAAAAAGAACATCGTAAGATGCTTACTGAGAAGCAATATGACGCAAGCGGCATATTATGTACTATGACGCAAGCCGTCTAATTAACTGTTATGTGTGAAAACAATATCAATTATAAATTTAAACGAGTGGTAACAAATGGAATTTGAAAAATATGAATCTAGTTCGGCTGATGAAGTAAAAAAACTCTTCACTTCCGTATTTACGGATTCTGAAGGTCAAGATGAAGGCGAGCTTATTGGTAACTTGGTCTTTGAGATGCAAGAGACTACAAAGCCAGATGATATATTTGGTTTTATCGCAAAGAATGAAAAAAACATTATTGGTTGTGTGTTTTTTACACGCATGGAGTTTGAAAATAAAATCAATGCATTCATCCTATCGCCAGCTGCAATTGCAACACAGCATCAAAAACAAGGTGTGGGTCAGAAGCTAATTGAGTTTGGTATTAATTATTTAAAAAAGAAAAATGTAAAATTACTTTTTACATACGGTGATCCAAGTTTTTATTCAAAAATTGGATTTAAATATATTTCTGAAAATATTGCAAAAGCACCTTTAAAACTCACTTATCCAGAGGGTTGGTTAGCGCAATCTCTTGTCAGTGAAAATGTAGAACCAATAACAGGTAATTCAACATGTGTTAGCGCACTAAACAATCAGAAATATTGGTAAAATCACACATAACAAGGCGTTCAAAACGGATTTTTTAAAAGAGGCGCTCTCGCTTCTCTTTTAAAAAACCCTTTAACTCAAACGTTAGAAGTAATAAAAATAGGAAGCGTCATGAAATACAAAATCGATGAAAACGAAAGCAGTATTGATATTTCTATTAATGATGTAAAAGACAAAAAAGAAAAACTCCTCGAGGCATTTCAAGAATGTCAAGAAGGTCGATGTTCTTGCCCAACAGAAGAATATAAAAAACTCGACTCTTTAGAAATTGATGATGATGACGGAAATATCAATCTACATCTAAAATCAAAAGATGGCTCAAAAATAAACATTGAAGAAATAAACAAATGTATGGAGCATACAAAGAATCAAATAAAGTAATAATAAATAAAACTTCTAACAAGCAAGTCAAGATCGCTCGTTAATCACTCGCTGGGACTTTTAAAAAGCGGCGCTATGCTTCGCTTTTTAAAAGCCCCTTACTTAAGTCGTTATACACACCAGGAGAAATCATGCGGTATTTAAAATTATTATTAATATCTCTTTTTATTACGAGTTGCGCAGATAGTCATCAAATATTAAGAACCTCGAATAACGAAATTAAATTAAACCCATCATCTTCCGCATATATCTCAATTCCAAAAGATGGAAGGTACGGACAAACGATATATACAGGATCAGGTGCTACAGTTTCACAGGTAATCTTATTAGAATTTTCAAAACATTTAACCCAGGTTGAAACTGGTCATGAGTATCAGACGTATAAAGAAGCTATAAAGCATGCTAAAGAAAATAAATTTGATTATCTTATTTTCCCTTCTGTTCTCGCATGGGAAGACCGAGCAACCGAATGGTCTGGCATTCCCGATAAAGCAACAATAAAAATTTCGATTATTAAAACAACAGCATCAAAAACATTAGACTCTGTAATAATAAAAGGTACGAGTGGATTAGGAACATTCGGAGGAGATCATCCTCAAGATTTACTTCCCAAACCCGTTAGTGATTATGTGAAGAAATTATTTTAATGTATAACAAGTCATTTAAAACCGCAGGGCAAAAACCTACCCTGCTCGGACGCGAGACTTCCCCCAACTAAATGGACACTAAAACCTAACGGAGAAAGTGTCATATGAAAACAACTAAAGAGAAGCATTTAAGTTACACAAAAAGTTTTAAGATGGCTGCTGTAAAACTCGCAGAACATCCTAGCTTCCAAACACAAGATGTCGCTCTGGCATTAGAAATTCATCCCTTTATGTTATCCCGATGGAAAAAAGAACGTCGTGATGGACTGTTAAAAGGTGCTGTCGAAGAAAACCTCAAGGAATTGGAGGAAAAAGTGACTGAACAAAAACAGCTACGTCAATTCGAAAAACGAATCAAACGCCTAGAAATGGAAAATGAGATGCTAAAAAAAAGCATCGACTTTGCTTCAAAACAAAACAAGACGTCTACGCATTCATAAAACAAGACACAACGATGAGTATTCAATCCATGTGTAACATTTATGATGTATCACGGAGCGGTTATTACACATGGCGTAATCGTAAACTCAGTGCGCGTGCAAAAGCCAATCAAACACTTATCAAAAAAATTAAACACATTCATGCAAAAAGCTTTGGTATTTATGGCAGCCCACGCATTACAAAAAAACTACAACAACAAGGCATTCAAGTTAGCAAAAACCGTGTCGCACGTATAATGCAGTCTGAACGTATTGTTGGCCGTATTCATACACGTAAGCAACGTGCGCCAAGTATTGTTGAAGTGATTAAACGATCTAAGAACAAACGTTTAACAGCACCACAACCGACTCGCATCAATCAAGTATGGGTTGGCGACGTAACTTATCTTTGGCATCAAAAACGCTGGTGGTATCTTGCTGTCGTAATGGATTTATACTCACGTAAAATTATTGGTTGGTCGCTCGAAAGTTACCGAAAAAAAGAATTAACGATAAGCGCGTTAAATAAAGCATTACAAAGTCGAAGGCCTAGAGCAGAAATGCTTTTTCATTCAGATCGGGGTGTTGAATATGCTGCTGGGGCATACCGAGATTTACTTGAACAACATAATATTCAACCGAGCATGAATCGACCTGGACATTGTACAGACAACGCACACATGGAATCTTTCTTTCATTCACTTAAAGGTGAATGGATCAACGGTAATAAATACGCTACAGTGGATATATTACGAAATGCGATAAGGGATTATATTATGAATTTTTATAATCGGTCTCGATTACATTCAAGCTTAAATTACTGTTCACCCAATGAATTTGAACGACTACAACTTCATTGATTACCTTGTCTATTTTTTCGGGGGAAGATCACGCG
>JAUVGM010000240.1 GCA_030593785.1 Gammaproteobacteria bacterium
CTTAACTTCGCCGGGTAATAAATCTGTTTGCGGGCTGGCAATAACAATTGCTGCAACATCAGGGATGCTGGGTGTTTCGTTGAGTTTTAATAACTCTGTTGTAATACCTTTAATTTTAAGTTTGGCAGTAAAGTCATTCCAGTCAAAGTTGGCCTGGCCGTCTGGCTTTCTTTCGCCGTGCCCACTGACAAATAATAATCGACGTTCGCCTTGTCGTAATAAACGTTGCAGCGTATTGGTTAATGTTTGTTCTTTAAGTTGAGTGATATGTTCGTTGCGACCTTCATATTCAACAACTATTTCACCATAATTGCTCACCTTCATTTTCCGTACTAAATCAGGTGCGGTATCCGGGTTTATAATTTCCAGGGTGATGTCTTCTTTATATTTTTTATACTTGGCAACAAGTTCTTTTATATATTGGCGATTTGATAATAAATTACCGTCTGGAATAAAGGTGGTGATTTTTACTGGTGCTGGAATTTGCTGCAGTAATTTAATACTGGCATCTGATAAGGTATTGCGATTGTTTTCAGTCCAGTCTGATTCAAAGTTATATTGATTAGATAACCATGCAAGCAGACCAATGACAGTTGAAAATAAAATGATAAAAATAATATTTTGCAGGCGTAATTGGTTACGATTTTTTTTTGTAATTTCCATAAGATTTATCTTTAGCGTTGTAAACGATCGCTATCTAGGCGACGAATACTTAAAATGAGGAAAAGAGATATAAAAAGGGCATAGTAAATAAAATCACTGCTATTAAAGACGCCTTTAGAGAAGGCTTCAAAGTGACGCAACATTGAAAGATATTCAAGTAAACCACTGGCTGCTGCATCCGCTTTGTTACCGGCCCAGTCAATAATCCATAACATCAGTAACATGCCAAAGGTGCTCATTGCTGCAATGGTGGGTTGTGCGGTAAGACTCGACATGTATAAACCGAGTGCAATAAATGCTGCAAGCAATAAACTAATACCTAAAACAATAGTAAACAATAATCCAATATCAAGTGTGCCAGCGAACAAAAGCGATAATGGCATTAAGGTCATCATAATAATCATAATGGCGGCAAACCCCAGCATACCGAGGTATTTTCCAATAATAATTTCTGTCATAGAAATGGGGGCGGACATTAAGAGTGACAGTGATTTATTGCGACGTTCTTCACTGATTAATCGCATGGTAAGCAGAGGCGTAACCAGCATCATGATAAAGGCAGCACTGCCATATAAAGGAACAATGACAAGCTCGGTGACACCGGGTGCATTTTCAAGGGTAGCTAGCTTGGGTTGAATCAATAAAAACTCTTGTAGTTGACTCAAAAACAAATAGGCCAGAATAAATTGCACAATGGCTAAAATGGACCATGCTAAAGGAGAAAGGAACAAACTGCGTAATTCACGCCGCGCTAAAGTTAAAATCATCATGCGGCAGAGGCTCCGTTATATTCTTCAGTATCCGTTTCATCGGCAATCACATCACCTGAAGTGAGTTCAACAAATACTTGTTCCAGAGTTTTTTGTTCAGGACGTATTTCAAAAAGTCCCCAGTTTTTATCAGCAGCAATCTGAGCAATATTTTCAGCTGGACTATTTTCTATAGCATGTGATAAACGAAAACGGGTGCTTGATAATACTTCAATCTCGTTTATAAAATTTAAAGACTTTAGTTCTGCTTCGGATGGGGCATGATTTAAACCTAAAATTAAACTGTTTGATCGCATCCGCTGATGCAGGTGATTAATATCATCTGAATAGACAAGTTGGCCGTGGTTAATAATTTGCACTCGATCGCAGGTCATTTGTACTTCTGGCAGAATATGTGTTGAAAGTATTACACCATGATCTTCAGCAAGTTCACGAATCAGGTTACGAATTTCTTTGATCTGTATGGGATCGAGTCCAACAGTAGGCTCATCCAGGACAACAATGGCTGGATTGTGAATAATTGCCTGCGCAATACCAACACGTTGTTGATAGCCTTTGGATAAATTATTGATTAAGCGCTTCCCAACTTCGGTAAGTCCACAACGCTCTTTGGCTTTTTCTTGCGCGATTTTTTGCTTTGAAATTTCAATGCGATTGATTTGGGCACAAAATGATAAATATTCATCAACCGTCAGTTCACGGTATAACGGGGGTTGTTCTGGCAGATAGCCAATATTTGCTTTGGCTTGTTTGGCGGAGTCGAGTAAATCAAAACCACAAATATTAATTTGACCCGCAGAGGGTGCAAGGTTACCGGTGATGACCTGCATGGTTGAAGACTTGCCAGCACCATTTGGCCCCAGAAAACCAAGTACTTCGCCTTTGTTTAAATGAAAGCTAATATTATTAACAGCAGAGAGTGAACCGTAAAAACGACTTAAATGCTTTACACTTAATAATTTTTTGTTTTCCATATTTTTATATCATAAAGTAAAAATGTGTATGGATTATAAGCGTCATAGAGAGTGTGGCAAGTGATGAATGACAAAGATATAATTCAAATGAGAACACGACCTGCATTTTTGTATATATGGACTAATTAATGACATTATTGGGTATAGACACAGGCGGCACATTTACCGATTTTATTCTTTATCGCAATGGAAGCCTGCTTACATATAAAGTGTTATCAACACCTAAAGCGCCTGAGTTAGCGATTTTACAAGGAATTAAAGATCTTGGGTTATTGGATACGGCGATCACCATCGTGCATGGTTCCACTGTTGCGACAAATGCCGTTTTAGAAGGTAAAGGTGTCACTACCGCGTATATTACAAATCACGGTTTGGGGGATGTTTTATCCATTGGTCGCCAAACTCGGCGCGAACTGTATAACCTGCAGCCAGAAAAATATCCCCCCCCCGTTGCTAAAGAATATTGTCTTGAAACAGGTGGACGTTTATCTGCTAATGCTGAAGTGATTGAGCCTTTAAGCCAGCAGCAACTGGATGAATTATTATTTCAATTAAAAAAACTAGCGCCACAAGCAGTAGCCATTAATTTGTTATTTTCATATTTGGATGATGAGGCGGAAAAACGCATTGCTGAAATTATCCCGGAAAATATATTTGTCTCGCGTTCTTCAGCCGTTCTGGCTGAATACAAAGAATATGAGCGTGGTATCGCAACTTGGTTAAATAGTTATGTCGGCCCGTTGGTGCAGGGTTATTTGCAGCGATTACAAGATGCTTTACCCAACGCTACAGTTGCAGTGATGCAAAGTGCCGGTGGCACAATCGCCGCCAAACTTGCCGGGCAACAGGCTGTGCATATGTTGTTGTCCGGACCAGCCGGTGGTCTGGCCGCGGCAAAATATATGGGTGACATAACTTCGCAGCAACGACTGCTGACTTTTGACATGGGTGGCACCTCAACCGATGTTGCGATGATTGATGGTGAATTACAGTTAAGTAATGAAGGTGAAATTGCCGGCTATCCGGTCGCTATTCCAATGGTCGATATGCATACCATAGGTGCTGGTGGCGGTTCTATTGCCAGTATTGATGCGGGTGGGTTATTACAGGTTGGGCCTGAATCAGCAGGAGCAGATCCGGGACCGGCTTGTTATGGTAATGGAGGTCGTGTTGCTACAGTGACGGATGCCAATTTAATTTTGGGTCGGTTACGCGCAGATGCCTTTTTAGGTGGCGGCATGAGTCTGGATATAGAGGAAGCACGACTCGCGATCAAACCGATTGCAGAAAAACTTAATCTTTCTATTGAGGATGCCGCCACAGGTATCCTTAGTATTGCCAATGAACACATGGCCCACGCCTTGCGTGTGATGTCGGTACAACGTGGTATTGATCCAGGAAAATTAAGTTTAGTTTCTTTTGGTGGCGCTGGTGGTTTACATGTTTGTGCCTTAGCTGATGCTCTCGCTATGCGAAATGCCATGGTGCCACGATATGCGGGTGTTTTATCTGCTTTGGGAATGCTGGTTGCTCCGCGAGCACGACAGTTATCACAAACATTTAATAATTTATTAAATAAGTTAAACAATAAAGATATCGAGCAACGTTTTGCTGCGCTTTATCAAAAAGGTGTTTCAGAACTAAAGCAGGAAGGGGTTGTTGAAAAAGATATTATTGCTGAATACAGTTTAGATTGTCGCTATCTTGGACAATCATATTTCTTAAATGTGAAATGGTTAAATATAAAATCTGCAGCAAAAGATTTTCAGACATTACATGAAAAACGCTACGGCCATCAACTTGAACTGGAGGTTGAGTTAGTAAACTTGCGTTTATCGTTAAAAAGTAAAGCTGAAGATATTCAACTGCCGTTAATAGAGAAAAATAAAACAGCCCAAAAAAATAACGTTGCAAAGTTAGTTGGAATAGAAAAAGCTGTGCCGATTTATAATCGAGATAATTTATCTTGTGGTGAA
>JAUVGM010000143.1 GCA_030593785.1 Gammaproteobacteria bacterium
TTCCATGAATCCGGCGGGTAATGTCCAAAGCCCATAACTTGGTTCAATGGCGCGTTTACAAAGTAAAATTTGCTCATTCCAAACAGGTAAGCAACCTACGACTAACTTTGGATTTTGGTAATGAATAATATCGCAGTGATCGCAAATGAAGCGGGGCAGGTTATCCCCTTCAGGAATGCGATGAACAACGGTTTTTCCACATTCACTACAAAACTTCATTTAGATAACCAACTATCCCATTGGCCGTGATCTGAAACATCAACGTTATCGGTTTTTGCTTTCGATTGCAGAAAAATTTGTAGATCCTGCAGTAAGTCACTGTCCATCAGGTCAATGTGCTCAAGAACTTGAGAATGTAATATCGAATAAATGAGTTTTAACTCAGAAATTGCATAGGTATCAAGGTTTTTCATGAGAGTAAGAGCTTACTTTTTGCCACCTTGTGGAGTAAAACCGTCAGGTAATTTACCTTGATCACCTTCATCAAAAAGGAAACCTATCATATGTTGCTCAATGATTTCGATACTTGCGGGATCAGCTGTATTTAAGGCATTTTCATTAATAATTGAGGTTAAACGTTCTAACCATTGTTTCCAGCCTTCGTCAGAAATTTCGTTAAAAATGCGTTCACCAATTTCTCCGGGGTAGGTATGAGCTTCTAAACCAGGTGCTTCTTTTTTTAAAATTTTACAAAAAACCATGCGTGACATAATGATATTCCTCTATATCTAACACTAAATATAGCGAGAGTCAGAACCTGTGTTAGAATGTATACAATAAGACTCGGGTATTACGCTATTATCCGATTTTAGCCAGATTGATTCAAGCCTTTACAGGGCAGGAGAGTAAGTATGAGTTTTAATACTACGTTAATGGAAAGTGAAGTTCGTTTGTCAGATAGTGCTGCTGCTCAAATGGCTCAAATTGTTGCTTCAGCTGAAGATAATGTTGAAGGTATTCGTGTATTTGTATCTGGTGGTGGTTGCAGTGGTATGACATATGGCATGACTTACGCGGAAACTGCTTTACCAACAGACAAAGTTCACGAAGGTGAAGGCTTTAAAATGTTAGTTGATGCTGTAGCGTTAGGATATTTACAAGGCTGCGACATTGATTATGTGGAACAAGGTTTAAATGCGTCATTCGTTTTTAACAACGTATTCCAAAGTGTCGGTGGTTCAGGCTCTTGTGGTGGTTGTGCTTAAGCACAATCCTTTTTAATTAAAAGTTACCAGTTTATGTTATCCCGATCCTCCGCGGTTTCTTCAAAGCTGCGGGATCGGGTTTTAGTTATCGCACCTCACGGCAGTTATCGCACTGCACCCTTTATTCAAGCAGCAAAACAACTCAATATTGATGTTTTAATTGCATCGCAAGGCGAGCACTCTATTGTTTCGGAATATGTTCAGGGTTTACATATTGATTTCAAGAATGAAGAGCAAGCGATTGAAACAATTTTAACTGAGGCTAAGAAACATTCTTTTTGCGGCATCATAGGAACAGATGATACAACAACAGAGCTGGCTGCTTTTGTAGCAGAAAAATTATCACTGCCGCATAACGAACCGCAGGCAGTTAAAATTGCACAACGTAAAGATCTGTCTCGATTAAGTTTAAAGACATCAGATGTTAAAATTCCCGAGTTCGATTTATTAAGCACGATTAAACCTGTTTTAGAACAGAATATTAAAGTAAGTTTTCCAGCGGTTATAAAACCTGTTGCTCTATCTGCAAGTCGCGGTGTGATTCGAGTTAACAATAGTGAAGAGTTAGAACAAGCCGTTGAGCGAGTTACTCAAATGTTATCGGCTGAACTTCATTTGCAGGATGAAGTGAAAAATATTTTATTATTAGAAGAATTTATTCCGGGTAAAGAAGTGGCCATTGAAGGCATGTTGCATCAGGGTAAGTTAGATGTGTTGGCTATTTTTGATAAACCAGATCCTTTAAATGGGCCTTTTTTTGAAGAAACCTATTACATCACACCAACTTCGTATTCGGAAAAAATTCAGCAAGAAATTAAACAAACTATTTTAAAATCCTGTCAAGCGTATGGTTTGAAAGAAGGGCCTATCCATGCTGAATGTCGCATTAATGAAAATGGTGTCTGGATTTTAGAAGTTGCAGCCCGCACCATTGGTGGACTATGTGGTCGTTTATTAAGTTTAGGTACCGGATATTCTTTAGAAGAGCTCGTTTTATTACATGCAATGGGAAAACGAGTTGAGATTAAAACAGTTAAATCCAGCGAGTTAGGATTAGGCGTTCTAATGATTCCAATTCCTAAAGCCGGTATATTAAAAAGAGTAGAAGGCTTATTGGCAGCACAACGTATACCTCATATAAATGAAGTGAGTATTGAAGTGCGTGATGGTTATGAACTTGTTCCTTTACCAGAAGGAAATAGTTATCTTGGATTTATTTTTGCAGAAGCGCCGACAGTTAAAGAAGCTGAGCAAGCATTACGTGATGCACATGATTGTTTAAATATTGTTATCGCTCCTTTATGGAAAATATCAAATAGCGTCATTGCGATGGAATAAAATGACTGAAGCAATCTGTTCGAAATAACGCAGTTCTATACTTATTAGGTAAAGTAAGATGATGGATAAAATGAAAGAAATTAAAGTTGCTCCAGCAAGTTATCAACTTCAAGAAACTCGCTTACAAGAAAAGTTAGATGACGGCACGACACGTTGTCATTTATGCTTATGGCGTTGTAAATTAAAACATGGTCAACGTGGCTTTTGTCAGGCGCATGTAAACCGTAATGGAACTTTGTATAATTTATCTTACGGTATTATTTCGGCCATAGATGTTGGTGCGATTGAAGATAAGCCAATAAAACATTTTAGACCTGGTACTCAGGTGATGTCAGTGGGCAGTTATGGTTGCAGCTTCCGTTGTGATGGTTGTCATAACCTGGAAATTTCATGGGGAGTGAGTGCGCTTGATGATTTAGCAAAAGGTGAATCAACTTCAGCTTATGCAACACCGCAAGAGCTGGTTGATGCCGCTAAACGACTCGGAGTGCAAGGTATCGCCTTTACATATTCAGAGCCGGCTGTTTGGTTAGAATATGTTATTGATGTTTCAATTCTTGCTAAAGAACAAGGCTTATATACAGTTTATGTATCAAATAGCTTTGTTACTGATGAAGCGTTGGAGTTGATGGCTCCACATGTTGATGTTTTATGTTCTGATATAAAAAGCATGGATCATGCTTTTTATTATGATATTTGTAAGCTGGCAACAGTTGATAGTGTATTAGCGTCTGTTAAGAAAGCGTTTGACTTAGGTATGCATGTTGAAACACGGACTAATATTATTCCTGGAAAGAACGATGACGTTGATGGCTATCGAAAAATAGCAACCTGGATAAAAAATAACCTGGGAGTAGATAGTCCCTGGCATATCACACGATTCTTTCCTGCTTATAAACTAAGTCACATACCTATGACTCCATCTGAATCTCTTTGGCAAGCGTATGACATTGCTAAAGAGGTTGGGCTAACAAATGTGTATGTTTATGATGACAAGGGTTGTGATTGTGCAGAACAGAATATGCCGGTGAGCCAATATTTGAATGGAACTGAAGAAGAACTGCATCAAATTAAAAAATGTGCTGCATCGTGTTGTGGTGATGAGGGTGTTTTACTGAAAAAATACGAAAAGTGATTTTTTCTTATGTAGGTGCGAATTTATTCGCTCACCGAGGTGAAAAATTACCACAGAGGTAACAATTATTCCGCGTTCGAATGAATTCGAACCTACAACAGGATTTAAATTAAGAATAATCATGGCATTCAATATTTTTGCATTATTAAAACGTCTTCCCTTTATTCCTGAGAAAAAATTTCTGGAATGGTACCCTCCTTTTTGGTTAATGCGAGTTAAGGTGCTTGAAATAAAAAACAATGGGCGGTTTGTTCGCTTGAAGCTTCCTTTAACGATGTTTTCAAAAAATATGGGGCACAGCATGTTTGGTGGGTATCAGGCTGCCGTTGCCGATCCAATTGCCGCGATTGTCTGTGCTAAAATTTTCCCTGGGCATGAAGTTTGGACTCGTTCCCAGCATATTGATTTTCAGCATGAGGGAAATTCAGATCTGGAGCTTCGTTTTGAGTTTAGCGCCGAGATTGAGCAGCAAATAAAAGATGATTTAGCAAAAAAGGGTAGAAGTACGCCTACCTTTGAATACGGTTTTTATCGCAAAGATGGTGTACGCTGTAGCAAAATAGTAAATACCGTTGCAATAAGACCGAAAGGCTATCAACTTCGTCGAGAATCTAACAAGTCAACGAAGTTTAAAAACAAATAAGATATAAGGACACGTTAGTGAGTAATACCATTCACCCAACAGCATTGGTTTCTGATAAAGCACATCTTGGTACAGGCAATATTATTGGTGCTTTTGTTATTGTTGAGGATGACGTGACGATTGGAGACAATAACGTCTTATTGAGTGGGGTGGTGTTAAAATCGGGTACAAGCATCGGAAATGAGAATAAAATTCACGAACATGTCGTTATCGGTGGATTACCGCAAGATTTAGGCTTTGATTCAGCAACCCCTTCTGGCGTGGAAATAGGGAATAAAAACACATTTCGTGAATTTGTCACTATTCACCGTGCTAGCCAGAAAAACGAAGCGACAAAATTAGGCAATGAAAATTATTTAATGACCCAGGTTCATCTTGGACATGATTGTGAATTAGAAAATAATGTCATTATTGCACCAAGTACGGGTTTAGGCGGTTTTGTCACCGTTGAGGATAAGGCCTTCATATCTGGCGGGGTTATGGTGCATCAATTTGTTCATATTGGCAGTTTAGCAATGCTGGGTGGTAACGCAAAAATCACACAGGATGTTCTTCCTTTTATGATGGCAGACGGTAATCCGGCGCATATTAGTGGTTTAAACAAAGTGGGGCTACGTCGTGCCGGGTATAAAATAGATGATATCAAATCCTTAAAAAAGGCTTATCAGCTGGTCTTTAAAAATGATTCTAAACTTGAACAACGATTAAATGAGCTCTCTAAGCTAAGCCATGTCTCTGCTCAGCACCTCGTTTCCTTTATTCAGGCCTCAAAGCGCGGTTTTCATCGAGATAAGGCCTGATCTCTTAATTTCAACTTTGTTTTATGCTACTTAAAAGGTAAAATACCCGTTTTATTGGGGTCGGAAAGGTTGGAGCATTAGAATGTCCTCTTTCATTAGCATCTTATCTTTGAGATGGCACGACTAAGAATTTTAATATTTTGAGATGAATTATGTCAGATAAGCAAAACAGTTTTACTCGCGAAGAAATCCTAGAATGTGGCCGAGGCAATTTATTTGGTAAAGGTAATGCTCAATTACCATTACCCCCAATGTTGATGATGGATCGTATTATTAGTATCACAGAAGATGGCGGAGAATACGGTAAGGGCAAAATTGTTGCTGAACTCGACATTAACCCTGATCTATGGTTTTTTGAATGTCACTTTGAAGGTGATCCTGTGATGCCGGGTTGTTTAGGTTTGGATGCTATGTGGCAGTTAGTAGGATTCTATTTAGGTTGGATGGGTGGTCCAGGTAAAGGTCGCGCATTAGGTTCTGGTGAAGTTAAATTTTCTGGCCAGGTACTGCCAACCAATAAAAAGATCACTTATCATATTGATCTTAAGCGCGTTATTATGCGCAAATTGTTTATGGGAATAGCAGATGCTCGCATGGAAGTGGACGGTCGCGTAATTTATGAAGCAAAAAATTTACGCGTAGGTTTGTTTACATCGACTGAGGATTTTTAGAACATGGCCGAGCGGCGTGTAGTAGTTACCGGACTGGGTATTGTCTCAAGTATCGGAAACAATAAAGAAGAAGTTGAAGCGTCTTTGCGAGAAGGTCGTTCAGGTATTGTTGCCAGTGAAGTTTATGCAGAGATGGGATTTCGTTCTCGCGTACATGGTGCATTAAATATTGATCTTAAAGAATTAATTGACCGTAAAGTGAAACGCTTTATGGGTGATGGTGCTGCATATAATTATATTGCAATGCAACAAGCCATTGAAGATGCGGGGCTTGAGGAAGATCAAGTTTCAAATGTTCGTACTGGTTTAATTGTTGGTTCAGGTGGCCCATCAACAGAAAATATTGTACTTGCAGCAGATACTATGCGTGAAAAAGGCATAAAACGTGTTGGTCCTTATATGGTGACACGTGGCATGTCGAGTACTAACTCTGCTTGTTTAGCAACACCATTTAAAATAAAAGGTGTGAACTATTCCATGTCGTCAGCATGTGCCACTAGTGCGCACTGTATTGGCAATGCAATGGAACAAATCCAACTAGGCAAGCAAGATATTGTCTTTGCTGGTGGCGCAGAAGAAGAACATTGGACGATGAGCTCATT
>JAUVGM010000264.1 GCA_030593785.1 Gammaproteobacteria bacterium
AAATGCTCAAACCCTTTTGTAAATGCAGATACCCAGCGTTTTCTTTTCATTCTAAAATTTAATGGCGGATAACCATTGGCAACACCATTTTGCATATCCAGCTTATGTGCAAACTCATGAATAACAAGATTATGTCCATCAATAATGCCGGCTGTTTCTGTTTCATCCCAGGCCAGAATGACGGGACCACGGTGCCATGCTTCACCTAACAGGCTTGACTTCTCCTGGCTCACAACACCATCTTCATCCATTACTGTTCTGTTAGTAACAAATATCGCAGGGTAGACAATAATGGTATACCAGTTTTTGTACTTAGCCAGACCAAGATTCAGTATTGGCAAACATGCCTGCAACGCGATCGTTAAAATCATATCCTGATTAATAATTAAACCGCGTGCACCTTCAAATTCTTTCGCATCAATAAATAAAATGCTGAGTTCTTTTAAACGTTGCAGCTCATTTTCTGTTAAACCCTGCAATATAGGCAATAGCGAGATTGAGTTTTCCCACTGTTGTTCTGAAATGCTAGAGTTTTTTATGACGCGGCGATTGAGCCAGTGACGGATAAAATCAAACATAATTCACATTATATGATTGCTTTGACATACCCGCAACGCAAGCATACAAAACATTACATTTTAGCAACGAAGTTTACGAATATTCCCTTACTATCATAATCAAGATCTGTTAAGTCATCAGAGAAGTCAGTGAAATTATAGCCGACACCTAACTTCACTTTTTTACCTAAGTGGTAATACAACGCAAATAATCCCCCCTGACGAGTATCACCTGCTTCTACTACATTGAGCATCCGACCTTCTATTAGTGCATCCCAGCGATGTGTAACATGCCAGTCTGCTCGTACAATATATAAATTTGCCGTGCTACTAAAAAATACCGGATTGACACGATCTAAACTTATTTCTCCAAATCGACGTGCGTACTTAGCACCAAGGCTCCAGCTGTTTGAAATATCATACGTCATATCAAACGACACAATATTACTTCTTTGTATATATTCTGCAGCAGTATTACTGAGCGTAACTTGATCTGTTGAGGGTAAATTATAAAAATATGTATATTTAAATAAAGCATTAAGGTTGTCATTATCAACAGGGCGATATGCATAACCAAGTACAGACTCAGTAAAGTTACCATTATAAAAATCACCCTGACTACTAATACTCGTGGAATGATTAAGTTTACCAATGAATCGCCAGTTAGGGTTTACCTGGTATTTAATGCTATTTTTATATAACGTTGTCACTCTTTTGGTGACGGTTGCATCCGGGTTCTCTGTTATATCGGTACGATGCTCAATTGCGCCAGCATACTTAAAGCTATCAAAGCCATAACCTAAACGAATACCATAGGCGTTTCGTTCAATAATTGCTCCTGTGTTGTTATCTTGCAGTCTACCCATATCAAGTGTCGCCCCCAGTGTAAGGCGATCCGTCGGAGCTAAATCAACTCCCATAGAATGCGTTAAACCTGTTGGCGTGTCACCATGACTATAACGTTCTTCAAGATAGATACTGGCACTGTCGGAATATTTTGTTTTGAAACCAGATGATAAATTACCTTTTTGTGCGCGCAAACCGTTGTCAGTACGTTCATTTTCTAATGCATAATTCAAGTATATATTAGTGCGATCAGATAACAGGTAATCTGTACCAAGTTTAGCCGCAGTTCCCTGATCACCACTGGATATTTCTGCTGATATTTTTAATTTATCAGTCACACGGTATTCCCCACCGATGCCGGTACGGGCATTTTTTTCACGATTACCTGTTGATTTAACCGTGTCCTGAGCAAAGGTAAATAATGTCCATTTTTCTTTAGAGTCATAGGTTGCTTTCACTGCAAGATCGGTTCTATCACCCTGTTTTTGCGTGATGGGTACGATAATAGATTGATCGTCTCTATTATCATTTTTCACACCTGCTGATAGTGTCCAGTTATCGGTTATTCCATAGTCTGCATCTAGTTCAACAGCCGATACATGGAGGCCTTCATTTACAATTTTCTTATCCATTTTTAATTTAAGTTTTAAATTATCCATGACTGGATAATCTATTGTCCCGCCAGATTGTTTTGTATCTGTTACGGCGGATAATCCTGGTGCAGAATACCCGGCATTTAGTTCCTGATTATAAAATGTTGCTTTACCTTTTATACCTTCAACTACATCTGTAAAATTAACACTGGCATCAACACGGCTTGCAGTGGCACTTACATTATTCCCTGCAAGTTGAGCAACCGTATCAAAATTATAGCCACCATCATTAGTGACTTGAGTTGTACTTGTTTGACCAGTACTCGTTGATTGTTCGACCTTCAACCATGTACCTGTATTCTTACGTAAAGTAATATCCGTCGCATTTAAACTGTCACCATCGACTGATCCACCAGATTTACTCACCGTTGTACCCAATTTAAGATAGTCCGTTAACCAGTAATCAACCCGTCCACCCGTTGATAGCTCTTCTGTATCTGCAAATAGTGATGCGTATTCATAGCGTGAAACTAAGTAGATTTCATTGCTTCCACCATTACCACTGTCTACTACTAAATTATCACTACTTGAGGCAGATAGTGGTTCAGTCAGTAAAATACGGCCCTGGATGTAATCAATATCATAATCAAGTGCCGGGGTTAGGTTTTTAACTGCAAGTACCAGTCCCGATGTTTTATCACGTATTTCTATACGCAGACGATCTGAACCTGCAAGGATGTCCTGATGTTTTAAATAATAGAGGGAACCACCTGTGCCACGGAATTCATCCCTGCCTGCAATCGTGCCTGATTCTGCTGCAAACATATCTACTTTAAATGTTTTTTCACCAAATGAAGTGGCTGAAGCATTTTCATAATGCACATTTGCGCCATAGAGATTTCGATCAACATGCGCGAGATTATTCTCCATGTAGGCAACATTAAAATTCCCCCACAGTCCATAATCTGACCCATTTTTTAATTTAAGATAAAACTTACCCATGGTTGGTGCCATTTCTTCTGTGGTACTGTCATCACCAAAGGTTGGATAATAATAATCAGGATCAATTCGGCGGAATACCGAGTCAGGAGATTTATCCATAAAATTAGTCAACAGATCTGCGAGCGGACCCTCTCGTGTATCTGCACTGGCTGTTAATTCCCAATTATCACCAAATTTTCCTTTTGAGAAAAATGCCAGGCGACCATCAACGGCTAAATCATTATCATAGTGAGTAGTATCACCTGTGATAAGCGCAGCAGGTCCATTCGTTGCGTCAAGACTCGCGGTGATATCTGCAATACCGACGAAGAACCAGTCACTTTGTTTTAACTCTAAGTCACGTAAAAATAATTCACCATTACCCGATGAATTGAGAATTGAAACTTCAACAGTATGTAAACCAGAAGGTAATATAACTTCACTGGTAAATTCACCAGAACTACTCACAGGAACAGATTGGCCAGCAAACCAAACACTGTGATCTTTGGGGACGTTTTTACCATAAACCTTAACTGCCCCACCCTTGAGCTCTATATTGTTTAAGCCTAAACGATTTTCACCATAACCCACGAGTAACTCAGGTATTGAATTTATACCTTTATTATCTTCATCAAGCTCGTCAACTAACCATATCGTTTGTGGCTTGGTTTCATCAAAACTGTCATCCTTATCGTATACACGTAAGAGATATTTTAATTCAATATTTGGGGCAGTAAATTCATCAAATTTCGCTAACCATTCACCATCACCTTTTTTATCAAGAGCTATTACTACAACAGGATCATCTCGTGTTGATTTTTCTTTCTTAAATATTCTTACTTCGGAACGTTCAACCACATTGGCGTAGTTGGTATAACGTTTAAAGCTCACTAAGTTTTCCGGGAAGCTTGTTGTTAGCTTATCTCGATAACGCACGACATTT
>JAUVGM010000029.1 GCA_030593785.1 Gammaproteobacteria bacterium
TTGAGTATGTAAAACGTGGCGGTAATCTTTTATGGATCCAGGAACCGGGTACTTCTCTATTAGGACTGGAACCCCTGGCAGATTTATTCGGTATCAATTTTTATCCCGGTACTATTGTTGATCCAACCGCGCAAATGATGAATATAAAGGACCCATCATTTTCACTAATCACCAGCTACCCGTCTCATGCAATTACACGTGATTTTCAATATATAAGTATTTTTCCTAAAGCCGTTGCTATCGTACATCACGAAGTAAAAGATAACTGGCTCGCAGCTCCCTTTTTACAAACCGTTGCGCGCAGTTGGTCTGAAACAGGTTTATTAAAAGGTGCTGTTGATTACAATGCAGACAAGGATTTTGTCGGCCCATTAACTATCGGTCTGGCTTTAACACGAAAAGAGGATGATAAAAAAGACTTTACTTCAGAGAAACCAAAAGGCAAGCAACAACGTATTGTGATACTTGGTGATGGTGATTTTCTTTCAAACACCTACCTGGGAAATCAGGGCAACCTTAACATTGGTCATAATATAATTAACTGGATCAGCAATGATGACAGCTTTATTTTAATTCCAAGTTCAAGCGCAGTAGACAGCCAAATAAATATTAGTGATTTAACCGGCGCAATCATTGGTTTATTCTTTTTAATTGTTTTGCCACTGGGGTTACTCATCAGCGGAACATTAATCTGGTATAAACGCCGTTCTGCATAACAGATATTTAAAAACTCATTATGACAAAACGTAACTTACTTAATCTGATTTTATTGCTTTTTATCTCTGTTTTGATCGTGTTTGTCATTTATGAGCCAGGGAAAGATAAAGCGCTCACTCCACCTCTCCTTACAGATCTAAAAATTTCTGACATTCAAAATATTAAAATTAGTCGCCATCGAATGTCATCCGAGCAACAGGATATAAGCTTTAGCAAAACAGAAAACGGATGGGTAATGGTCAAACCCCACCATTTAACAGCAAATACTTTTCGTATTGATTCTATTTTAAAATTATTATCAACAGTATCATTATCAAAAAATAATTTAGAAAAACTGGATCCCGCTACATTTGGCTTAACTGAGCCATATGCAACAATCACATTTAATAATACAGCCATTATATTTGGCCATAATAAATCATTAAAGCACCATCGTTATGTACAAATCGGTTCTAGCTTACACATGATAAAAGATACCTTTTATTATCAGCTAACGGCAAAGACTGAAAGTTACATTGATCACAAATTGCTACCTGAAAAAAGTAAAATACAAAAACTAAATTTACCGGGTTTAAAACTTAAGCAAGAAGATGGGGAATGGAATGTAACTCCTAAAGCAGATTCTTTTTCAGCCGATTCAATTAATCAGCTTATCAGCGAATGGCAGCTGAGCCAGGCTTATGATTTAAACAAAGTAAAAGTTCAACCCGGAACAAAACCTGACATCACAGTTCATTTAAAAAACAATAAAGTCATTCGTTTTAAGATTAAAATCAATGAAGAAAGTTTTAGTTTATTAAATATAGATTCTGGTTTGCGTTACATACTCTCAGCAGATCGTAAAAATAAACTTTTGAATTTATCAGGCATTGAACAAAATGATTAGCCTAAAAAATTATGCCTGAACTTCCAGAAGTTGAAACCACCTGCCGTGGAATTTCTCCACATATTAATAACAACACCATTAGCAGAATTATTGTACGCAATCGAAATTTACGCTGGCCGATCCCGACCGGTCTAAATACAAAACTAATAAATAAAAAAATACTTTCCGTAACTCGTCGTGCAAAATATCTTTTAGTTAAAACAGAAGTCGGGACACTCATTATTCATCTTGGAATGTCCGGTAGTTTACGAATACTGCCAACAACTGAAACTGTAGAAAAACATGACCATTTTGAAATACAGTTTAAAGATGGCATATGTTTACGCTTAAGAGATCCAAGGCGGTTCGGTTCCGTTTTATGGACAAAAGATGACCCGCTAAACCATAAACTACTTATCAACCTTGGCCCAGAGCCACTCGATAAAGAATTTAATGCTGATTTACTTTTTGAAAAATCTCGTAAACGAAAAACAACCATCAAACAATTCATCATGGATGCAAAAATTGTCGTCGGTGTAGGAAATATTTACGCCAGCGAAGTCCTGTTTTTATCTAACATTCATCCTAAACGTCTTGCAGGTAAACTTACAAAAGCACAATCTTTATTGCTAACAAGAGCTATTAAAAAAATTCTCAAGCAAGCGATAAAACAAGGTGGCACAACATTAAAAGACTTTACTTCAAGTGATGGCAAACCCGGTTATTTTAGTCAAAAACTAAAAGTCTATAACAGAGCTGGTGAGTCATGTTTAACGTGTAAAAAACCCATTAAACAAATCACACTAGGTCAACGTTCGACATTTTATTGTTCCAGCTGTCAAAAATAATTCCGCAACATCGAATATCGCCGTATTTTTCAAAAATACAAATATAGTTAAAACTCAATAAGCAGTTGATTTAATATAGAAAAAAGTGCATTTTAAATAATATTTTAAACGAATTAGGCGGCGTGCCGCCTAATAAGGTAAAAGACGGCTAGCCGTCTAAATCACTGTTAACTCTTAAAACAATATGAAAATGTCATCGACAGCAATAGACCATTACTTATTACTAACTGAAATATCATATGATTATGGTTTAATAGATATTTTTACATATGAAAAAAGAATGGAGTTCGTTTTTAAGGGAAATAATAAGGAACAATCCTTTGAAGAAAACAGAGAAAATGAATTTGTAGTAAAAGAAAGCAATGACAATAATAACAGTCCCTCTGAAGAACCTTTCTTAGCATTATTTACAGCTAGAGTTGGTGCATTAGGTAGTGTTTGGAAGTTTACCCTTGGTGATCCCGATAATTACCCTAGCATTCCACACGGGCACTTAAAAACCAATTTAAAAATAAAACTTGATAGTTATCTTGGGTATACATATGACACATCTAATGGTAATAAAAAATTAAAACGTGAAGATAGAAATTATATAAAAGCGCTCTGGAATGACCAGGATTTTCGTGACTTCGCTATTAAACAGATAAATTGGTATATTTTTAACAACCCACACTTTAGGTGGCGCGTAAAAAGTCCGAGAATACTGCCGAGGCGAAGGCCATAAGAGTTAACAAGCGGGTCAACCAGGACACTCCTAACGTCGCGCCTGTTACCCAAAACGTTAGCGGTCAATAATATCCATTAGGAGTAAGCTATGAGGTTACGACTTAGGTTTCTATGGTTAATACTTTCTTCATTCTGGAAAAAACCAATGGATCTGTTAGATGAATCTGTTTTAAATCTAAGAGTTTTGCCCAATGATATTGATATTACGAAAATTACAAATGATCGCTTTATCGCGCTTATGGACTTAGGAAGAATGGATATTGCCTTCCGTACGGGTTTATTGAAATCAATGTTTAAAAACAAATGGGTGCCATTAGCAACATTTGACACAATACGCTTTCGTTATCCATTAAAAGTGTTTCAAGCGTATCAATTAAGAACCCGAATTGTGTGGTGGGATGATACAACTGCGTACTTTAAACAAGTTTTTGAACGCAAGGGCCGAGTGGTTGCTACTGGATATGTATGCGCGACCTTCCTTGGCTCTAATGGCGCAATACCTCCGGATGAGGTAATGGCAGAAACCGGGAAATCATTCACAAAACCCAATCAACCTGAAATCGTAGCTAGATTGAGGGAAATAGAGAGCCTCATTCACGAAACCCAAAAAGAGTAATTCTATTTGTAATGAAATAGGTGTTAGATTAATCATGCATATTTATTTCAATTGTGAACTTACCGCTAACAAGTCAATAAACCGGACGTAAAAAACACGCCGGTTATTTATAACGTTATACGTAAGGAAAATATTAGTGAACAAGAACCCGAAATATCCAAATTCAGCAGGTAGACTATTAGCTATCCTAGAAGGGTTGAAACCGCAAGGGACTTTAACGCAACAGCTTTTGCCTCTCATCTTTGATAGGCAAATGCCTGGCAATGCACATGAGCAGAGCATAGAAAACATTAAGGTTCTTACTGAATTACACATTATGTATGTTGAGTTTCTGCAAGACTTAGCAAATGCAGACATACCTGATGATGAAAAATCTGTTTTGGAGAAAGGGTTAGTATCACTTGCTACGCTAATGTATCCCGCAGCATCTAATCAAGGAGCAAGAGTAGTTTCAGAATCCGAAAAAGCGCTACTTGAGGTTTGTGCAACACGCCTGCCAAAAGAAAATGTATTGGAAGACTCTGATATAGAAAATATTAGAGAAAGCATTTCTTTGCTAAGAGAAACAATAGAAGAACTACCTGATGCTTCAATACTAAGAAACATATTGCTAGAACTAGCTAGGTTAAGCGAAGATTCTATTAACAGGTTTAATATATATGGAGCTAAAGGTGTTAAAAAAGCCTTTAAAGACATGCTAGCTGAAGTCGCAGAAATTTACCTACAAGATGAAGAAGATGTTTCTGACATCAAAAGCACACCGGCTTGGGATAAGGCAATAAAACACATAAAACTTTTTGATTCAGTCGCTGCTAAAGCAATGAAATACAAACCTCTATTAGAAAAAGCTTCTCAATACTTAAGTTTAAGTGGCGGCTAAAAAATTAAAAAAACGTATAACAAGTCGTTCAAATCGGACTTTTTAAAAGCGGCGCTCTCGCTTCGCTTTTAAAAATCCGCTTAACTCAATCGTTATGCCGTAAGGTGAGCTAGCATGAAAACAGAAGATTTAGGTAATTCAAAAATACTGAATATGTTTTTCAAACCTGCTGGCTTACTAATGGGGAGCAGGGTCAGAAAATGGTTAATGGATCCTGTAAAAACATTAAGGATCGCAGATGTTCAACTAGGACAAACTATTTTGGAAGTGGGGTGTGGTACAGGTTTTTTCACCATATCTGCAGCACAAATGGTGGGCGACCAAGGATGTATATTAGCAATGGATGCGTCTTCAGGATTTCTCAAAGAAGTGGATAAAAAAGTACGAAAAGCTAATTTAGAAAACGTAAGTGTTATTCAGAGAGATGCGCTAAATACTGGGCTGGAATCTGAAAGTGTTGATAAGGTTCTATTATTTGGTGTTATTCCCTTTCCCTTGCTACCGCTGGACAAATTATTACCAGAAATGCATCGAGTACTTAAACCCGGCGGCACTATGTCAGTATGGCTTTTTCCGCCTTTAGTGCATAACTGGGTTCCAAATATTATTATTCGTTCGAAATTGTTTGAGCATATTAACGAACAAAGTAATGTTTACAATTACATACGAACATAGAATATGGCATAACAAGGCGCTCCAGCCGATTCGTCGCCGCGATGCGGCTCCTCTCGGCTGAGCTTTGTCGTTAGAGGTATAAAAACAAAATCATGGAAGAAGTAGTAGCTGGTATATTTAAATTCATTGGCCGTGCTATCGTCCAAATATTTATAGAGCTAATATTAGAATTTCTAATAAAAGGCCCTGGCTACTTAATTATTAAATTCTTCTCAAACATCAATGAAAAAGAACCAACGGAAAATAAAATTATAGTTGTCGGTCTTCTTTTTTGGTGTTTCGTTGGCGGCAGTACTTACTTGGTATTTAAATATGGAATATAAAAAACCTCTAACAAGCAAGTCAAGATCGTTCGCTAATCGCTCTCTGGGACTTTTAAAAAGCGGCGCTATGCTTCGCTTTTTAAAAGCCCCTTACTTAAGTCGTTATATGAATAGGAAAGCTTGTGGCAGAAGACAGGAAAGCAAGATATAGAGATATATCGGATGGGCTGTTACGTCAAAGAAGAAATCTCCTCCTTATTTCTTTCCTCATGCCTTTGTTTTTTTTAAGTGGAGGAAGTGTCGAAAAAATCAACATTCTCGGAACAATAATTATTGTAAAGAGTCCTGACGTTGTTAAGTACTCTCTAGTAATGTTATTTACGTATTTCTTACTTAGGTACTGGCAGTATTACAAAGAAGAAACTTATATCAAAGACATGCATAGAAAAATGCAAGACTATATATACAAAAGAGAATTCTCTTACCTAAATAAGAAGGCTCGAGAAAAGGCAAACTTTCTAAATTCCAATTTCATAAGGGTGAGCTTTACAGATCCAAAATATCATTGGAATGGCCGACATGTAGCATTACCTGTAAACAAAGCTCGAGCAATATTTCCTTTCATGCGAGAATGTGAATTTTATATATATCCTGCTAATGCAGGTGAAGGACATAAGCTCGAGGACATAGAGAAGTTCCATTTTCAACTAACAAAACCAGAAAATACTAATTGGCACCCAATTAATTCTTCAGAACCAACTGGTGGTCCTCCGCGTTTTTATAGAGAATATCTAAGGTACAGTATTTTAAAGTTTAATCTAATGAGGTTTGCTGGAGCATGTCGGTATATGCTTAGTGAATCATATTTTACAGACTACCAATTACCATTTATTATTTCTGGTCTATCAGCGGCGGCGACTATATATGCAAATATCATATAACAAGCAGGTCAAGCACGACGTGAACATCCCCCGATAAAGTAGACACCTATTTTAAAAAAAGAGATTTTATATTATGTTTGACCGAAAAAAACACTGGCAAAATGTATACAAAGATAAGTCTTCCCTGGATGTAAGCTGGTACCAAAAGGAACCAACGCTATCTCTGGAGCTTTTTCACAGTGCTAAGGTTAAAAGTGATGATGCAATCATTGACGTTGGTGGTGGCGCATCTATGCTGGTGGATTATCTGTACAAAGAAGGCTTTTCAAATTTAACCGTATTAGATATCTCGGAAAATGCTCTTGCTAGTGCCAGAAAGAGACTCGGTGATTCAGCGAAAAATATTAAATGGATTGAAGCTGATATTACTCAATTTAATGCACCACATCCGTTTTCACTTTGGCATGATCGTGCTGTTTTTCATTTTCTAACCGAAAAATCTGACAGAGAGAGTTATGTAAAAGCATTAAAACATGCTCTAAAACAAAACGGCCATCTGATTATTGCGGCATTTACAATCGGCGGCCCTGAAAAATGTAGTGGCCTGGACATTGTGCAATATGATTCTGAAAAATTAATTGCCGAATTAGGAAAAGATTTTGAATTACTAGAGGAAAGAAACGAGGTGCATATTACACCAGCTAATAAGGAGCAGACATTCACATATTTTCATTTCATTTATGTAGCCAGGATATAACAACAAGTGGAGCTATTTAACCGTTGCTACACCTTCGCCTCGTTTATCACTTGCTGCTGTCACTTTATTCTCTTTTTTATCCCAAATAATGATTTGCATATTACCAAAAGTATTTTCTAATGGTTTTAATTTATGACCTAACTGTTCCAGTGTAGTTAGAAGCTTAGCGGGGAATGTACCAGGTTCGTACTGAATGACATCTGGTAAATACTGATGATGATAACGCGGTAAATTTACTACTTGTGATGCTGTCTTTCCTTCAATCGTTGCCAATATGCCATGCAGAACCATAGTAATAATACGGCTTCCACCAGGTGTACCTATTACTGCAAGCTTTTCTTCACTTTCGATAAAGGTTGGGCTCATGCTTGATAACATGCGTTTGCCCGGTTCGATTGCATTCGCTTCTGCACCCACCAATCCATAAACATTCGGCACACCGGGTTTTGCAGAGAAGTCATCCATTTCATCGTTGAGTAAAACGCCCGTACCTTCAGCCACAAACCCCGAACCAAAAGGATAATTAACTGAAAGTGTTGCAGAAACACGATGACCTTGTTTATCTAAAATAGAAAAATGCGTTGTATGATTACCACCTGAAGTATCGGCCACACCTTTTAATTGGCTACTTGGCGTGGCTTTTTCAAAATCAATTTTTTGTTGCAGTGATTTTGCGTAGTTCTTACTAATTAAATTTTTAACCGGTACATTTACATAATCAGAGTCACCTAAAAATTCTGCACGATCACGATAAGTACGGCGCATCGCTTCGACAATGACATGTATACGATTAGATTCTGATAATTGTTCAATATTATAGAAAGATAAAATATTTAGCATTTCAGCTAATGCGATACCACCCGATGAAGGCGGTGCAACAGATGTTAAGCGATAACCCTGGTATTCACTAACAATAGGTTGGCGTTCTTTTACTTTATATTCTTTTAAATCTTTCAGGCTCCAGATACCACCCGCTTTGTTATTACTTGCTACCAGTTTTTTTGCTATCTTGCCTGCATAAAAACCTTTATGCCCATGCTTCGCCATGGCTTTTAACGTTTTCGCTAAATCAGGTTGTTTAATAACATAACCTAAAGGTGGTACCTGGTTATTTTTTAAAAATATTTTTGCTGCGTCATTTGCATTTTCTGAAAGTTGTAATGCTTTTAAACGAAAACCAGCCATACGTCGGTAATGTTCAGTGACAATAAAACCTTTTGTCGCGGCACGAATAGCCGGTGCCAAGGTTTCTTTTAAGGATAAACGACCATAATTTTTTGCTATATGAACCAATGCAGCAGGCTCACCCGGTATGCCCGCGGCTAATGCTCCATCAACAGATAAACCAGGAATAACATCTCCACTTTTATCCAAATACATATTTCGCGTCGATTTTAAGGGTGCCGTTTCACGCCCGTCGATCATAATATCTTTGTTACTTTTATTATCATGTAATAACCAAAAACCACCACCACCAATGCCTGAACTGTAAGGCTCGACCACCGCCAAAGTAGCACTAACAGCAACCGCAGCATCAAAGGCATTACCACCTTGTTCTAATATTTCAAAACCTGCTTGAGTTGCAATAGGATGTGCCGATGCGATTGCGGCTTGTGAAGGTTTATTGCTTGCGGCAAATGAAACTGTAGAAAAAAAAAGTAGTGAAAATATAAAACTGATTTTCGACATAAAATTATTCCTAAGTGATACCGTCATTGCGAGGATACACTGAAAAATTATTATTTTTCAGTGTTGACGCGGCAATCTCAAGATTAATAGCTTTTTTCTGGAGATTGCTTCGCCAGATAACCCATGGCTCGCAAAGGCGAAAGTTCGTCATTGTATGACAGGGCACAAAAAAGCCTCTTAACGAGGCTTTAGTTTATATTATTTATTCTGCCACTAACTTTTCATATTTAAGTTGCAGAGTATCTTTTGATTCTTCATTATCCGGGTCAATCAAAATACAATCTACCGGACATACTTCTATACATTGTGGCTCATCAAAATGACCGACACACTCGGTACATAAATTTGGATCTATCTCATAAATCTCATCACCCTGGGTGATGGCAGAATTAGGACACTCAGGCTCACATACGTCACAATTTATACATTCATCATTAATCAGAAGAGACATGGAAAACTCGCTATCGGCTATGGATTAAAATCCTTAAATTAGGGGCGCATATTAGCGTATTCTGTTATTTAATGCAGTAACGACTTTCTCATGTACAAAGGGGGAGACATCACCGCCTAGGGAGGCTATTTCACGCACCAAACTAGAAGAAATGTAGCTATATTGCTCCGCAGGGGTCAAAAACAGGGTCTCTATTTCCTCATCTAAATGGCGATTCATACTCGCAAGCTGAAATTCGTACTCAAAATCTGAAACCGCACGTAAACCACGCAAAATCACCTGGGCATTTTGTTTTTGCACAAAATCCACTAAAAGACCGTCAAACTGAATTACTTCGACATTTTGCATATCAGCCAATACGTCTTTAGCAAGTAAAACCCGCTCATCCGCACTAAAAACAGCCTTTTTAGCACCATTTTGCCCACCCTTGGCAACCGCCAGAATGACGCGATCAAAAATACGGGATGCACGTTGCACTAGGTCGCTGTGTCCATTAGTAATGGGATCGAATGTACCGGGATAAATTGCGGTTATTTTCACTTTGGGTAAACCTTTTTAAAAATTATTAATATGGACATTTTAGCGTAATGTTTAACTAAATTTTAACTTTGTGTATCTATTTTTAATGATTTAGATACACAAACATTTTTCCTGTATCAGCTGTGATACGTAAATTTAAGCTTCAGAGCTAAATATTACCGCAGCATCGGCCTGATACCCTCTTATTTAATATCAATCAGTTGGGCACGGCGAGAGCCGACCTACAATTTAACTTCGTTGAAATAAAAAATAACTCACCTCACCGGCAGTTTTATCTTTAAGTTGCTGCCAATTTTCTGGTAACTCAGGTAATGACTGACGCTTTTCAATTTCCAGATACAGCATTGCATTGTCTGCAAGCCAACCTTTCGTTTCTAATAGTGATATGACCTTCTGCATAAAATCCAAATGGTATGGAGGATCAAGAAATACTAAATCATACGGTTGCGCGTTCGTGGTTTTAAAGTTCTCATGGCTTAAAAACTTAACACTGTCTATTTGTATTACTTCCGCATGTTCATTGGCCTTTAATAAATCTAAATGACCAATTAATGCTTGCGTTACTTTTTTATGGCTATCAACAAAAGTAGTAAACGCTGCGCCGCGTGATAAAGCTTCTAATCCAAGTGCGCCACTGCCAGCAAATAAATCCAGGCAACGCGCACCATGAATCATTGGCGCTAACCAATTAAAAATTGTTTCACGCACCCGATCAGGAGTGGGTCTTAAATTAGGCGCATCCGGGAAACGCAGTTTACGCCCCCGCCATTCACCACCAATAATACGAAGTTGATTAGAACCTTTTGCCATTATTCTTTAACTTTAGTACCAACCGTAACAGTGAACATTTTCTCTGGGGTGATGCGACGTTTTAATGTTTCTTTAATCTGCACCAGGGTGATTGCGTCAATACGCGAGTTAAAATCTTTTAAATAAGTTAATGGCAAATTATAAAAACCGATCATGGATAAATAGCCCGAAATATCACTGTTACTATCAATCCTTAACGGGAAGCCACCGGTAATATTTTTCTTTGCATGTATCAGCTCTTCTTCGGTTGGGCCGTTATCAATATAGTTATTCAAGGTTTCTTTTAACACTGTCAACGCTTCGTCAGTTTGTTTATTGCTTGTTTGCATGCCTATGGTGAAGGGACCTCGTCGCATCATTGGAGCAAAATAACTATAACTGCTATATGCCAGGCCACGTTTCTCTCGAATTTCTTTCATTATCCTTGAGCCAAAACCACTACCACCTAAAATATGATTTGCTACATACAAAGTAAAGTAATCTTTATCTTTACGATGCATTCCAAGCTGGCCCATCGTAATATGTGTTTGAGAAGAAGGGAATTCATAATGCGTTGAAGATGCAGCTTGTAGATCTTTTGCCGCTGGTAATTCTTCTGCTGCTTCTCCTGCAGGCAATTGTCCAATAATTTGTTCCGCTAAAGATTCTGCCTTTTTTCTATCAACATCACCAACAATAGTGACTAATGCATTTTTTGCGACATAATATTTTTCATAGAAACCCATTAGATCTTTACGACTTAAAAGTTTCACACTTTCTTCTGTGCCAATACTAGGTACTGCGTAGGGATGGTCTTTATATAAGCCTTTATAAAAAGTTTCACTGGCAATTGTGCCTGGCGATTGTTTACGACTTTCAAAACTGATTAAGCGTTGTTTACGTACGCGTTCAAGTTTTTTTTTATCAAAGGTAGGAGCATTAATAATTGCTTGCATGGTAAGTATTGATTTAGATAACCATTTTTCATCCGTTAACGATCTTAAACTAATTTCAGCATTATCTTTAGATGCACTTGAACCAAAGCGAGCACCAACACTATCAAAACGTTCCGATATGTCATCAACCGTTAATATTTTTTCACCTAACAAGGCTCCATGGCTCATCAAACTACTGGTTAAACTGGCTAAACCTGGCTTATTGCCGTTATGAATACTGCCCGCATCAAAAACAGCTTTAATATCAATCA